>DATHJP010000554.1:0-5690 GCA_035489695.1 Terriglobales bacterium | reverse complement strand
CAGCGCGCTAATCGCAAGCGCAGCGCTTACGCCGAATGGAATCGGAGCCAGCGGCAGCGACTCGCGAGCCTCGCGCATATACATCATCACGATGATGCGCAAGTAATAGTAGGCGCCCACGGCGCTGTTGAGCACGCCGATGATGGTGAGTCCGACCAGATTCGCCTGCAGCGCCGCACTGAATACATAGAATTTGGCGAAGAAACCTCCAGTGATGGGGATTCCTATCAGCGACAGTAGAAAGATGGTCAGAGTTGCAGCTAATAGCGGAGAGCGGCGTCCTAACCCGGCGTAGTCTTCGACAGTAACGTAGCGCTCACCGGCGCCAGCGAAGTGACTGACCACCGCAAACGCGCCCACGTTCATCGCCGCATACGCGGCTGTATAAAACATTGCAGCGGGAATACCGTTATTCGGCAGAGCGGCAAATGCAACCAACAAGTATCCCGCGTGCGCGATGGATGAATAAGCCAGCAGGCGTTTGACGTTATCCTGCACCAGGGCGGCGATGTTTCCCAAAGTCATCGAAAGCGCTGCCGCCACCCAGACCAGCCAAAAACCTCCGGGAGCATGAGCCTCAAAGATGATTCGCAGCAGCACCGCGAATGCTGCGGCCTTGGGCGCGGTTGACATGAATCCGACGACCGGCGCGGGAGCGCCTTCGTAGACATCAGGCGTCCACACATGGAAGGGGGCTGCCGCTACCTTGAAACCCAATCCGACGAACATCAGCGCGACTCCGACGTAGGCCAGGACTGGTACCTGTCCGGAGCGCAGTATTTGGCTGATGGTGGGAATGCTGGTGGAACCGGTAGCGCCAAAAATCATCGCGACGCCGTAAAGAAAAAAGGCCGTGGCAAAAGAGCCGAGAAGAAAATACTTCAGTGATGCCTCGCTGCTGATTGCCGCTCGCCGGCGGAAGCCCACCAGAATGTACGTGGAGATGGATGAGATTTCTAAGGCAATGAAGATGAGCACCAATTCCATGGCCGAAGACATCAGGCACATGCCGACTGCGCCAAACAGAATGAGACCGTAATATTCCCCCGCGCGGATCTGCTGCACCGCCATGTATTCATAGGAGGAAAGGATAACCACGGCGGTGATGGTGGTAATCAGGAAGTGAAAAAACAGGCTGAAGGTATCCACCCGGACCATGTTCCAGAATCCAACGCCAGGGAATTGCGACTGATATAAGGTGGCCGCGATCGCCCCGAGCGAACCCAGCAAAGCGATGGCTCCCAGAGTTTTTTGGCTGCGCCGATCGTCCATGAGAGGATCGAGCAACATGATGAGCATGCCGAAAATTGTGAGTACGAGCTCGGGCAAGATGCGGATATATTCCACACCCTTAGGAATGAGTTGCGGCGTGTCGGCAGCGATGGTCACCGGCCCACCACCCGGCTTGCCAACTGTGCGAGGGGAGCCAGAGCGACTTGAACGGCGGGATCGATTGCGTTCAGCCAGAGCAGGGGAGCAACTCCCATCACAAGGGCAGCGACGGCAGGCGGCCAGAGGGCTATTTGCTCGCGGATGTCCAAATCCGGCAACGACTGATTTACCGGCTGTCTGACTTTCCCGAAGAAGACTCGCTGATACATCCACAATAGATAACAGGCGCTCCAGATAACCCCGGTGGCTCCCAGAATTCCGTAGACGGCACGCGAAGTGAAAGCTCCGCTGAGCACTAGAAACTCGCCAACGAATCCGTTCAGCAAAGGCAATCCCAGGGACGAAAGGACGATGAACAAGAAGAATGTCGCATACACCGGCATGGGCGTGGCCAAGCCTCCGAACTCAACAATTTCGTAGGTGTGACGCCGCTCGTAAAGAATTCCTGCGAGCATGAACAGAGCGCCGGTGGAAACACCGTGGGCCAGCATGACGAATGTCGCCCCGTCGAGGCCAGCTTGAGTGAAGCTGAAGATGCCAAGCACCACGAATCCCAAGTGGCTGATCGATGAATATGCAATCAGCTTTTTCAGGTTGGGTTGCACCATCGCGACCAGCGCGCCATAGATGATACCGATCAAGGCAAGAACCATGATCCACGGCGCATTGTTCCGGGATTGTTCAGGAAACAAACCCAGATTGAAGCGCAGCATGCCGTACGTGCCCATCTTGAGCAGGACGCCCGCCAGTAGCACGGACCCTGCTGTAGGCGCCTCAACGTGGGCATCAGGAAGCCAAGTGTGAAGCGGAAAGAGCGGGACCTTAACGGCGAAGGCGACGAAGAATCCCAGGAACAGCCAAAGCGCCGCGGCGTGAAAATTTTCCACCTGACCATTCCGAATTGCAGTTTGTATGACCACAAAATCGAAGCTGCCGATTTTGGCATAGAGCCACAGAATAGCCGCCAGCATGAAGACGGAAGCGATCATCGTATACAGAAAGAATTTGACCGCCGCATACACTTTGCGTCCGTGGCCGTACATGCCAATGAGCAACGCCATAGGGATCAAAGTCGCTTCCCAGAAAAAATAGAACAGAAATAAATCGAGAGAGACGAAGACTCCGATGAGCGCGGTCTCCAGCACCAGCAGCAGGATGAAGAATTCTTTCACGCGCTCATTAATAGACTTCCACGAAATCAGTACGCACAGGGGTGTCAGGAAAGTAGTCAGGACCACCAGCCACATGGAAATGCCGTCGGCTCCCATGTGGTAATGGATGTTGGGCGTCGGGATCCATGCTTTGTCGACTTCGTATTGAAATCCGGTTTGGGCGTGTTGAAAGTGAACCGGCAAGTGCAAAGAAAGAATGAACGCCAGCAGCGAGATCACGAGAGAGAAAATGCGGATGTCGCGGTCGCGACGAGGCGCGAACAGCAGCAGCAGAGCACCAGCCAACGGCACAAACGTGACCAGGGTCAGGATCGTGCTATGAAGCGCGGTCATCGGGTTCCGATCCATGTCATATACGCAATTACGACAGCCGCACCGGCCGCAATCCAGCCTGCATAAGAGCGCAGATTGCCGGACTGCATGTGCCGCGCAGCATCAGAAAATTCGCGCGCGCCATCAGCCCCGCTGTTAATGCTGGTATCAATTATTCCCTGATCGACTCCCTGCCACAGGACGCGACTCGACCCTTCGATCAGAGGCTTGACGAATATCGCTGCGTAAAACTCGTCTACATAATATTTATTAACAACCGCGTGATAAAAGCCGCCGAGAGAATCCGCGATCCGTTGTGGCAGCTCGGGCCGACGATGGTAAAGCAGCCATGCCAGCATCAGTCCGAAGCCAGCAGCGATCACAGAAATCGTGCTGAAGATTACTTCCTTGCTACCTTGCTCGGAATTCTCCGTCGCCTGCGTTTGCGCAGACTCGGAAACTTCTCCTGTACTTGCTCCCGAAGCGGTCACGTGCAGTGCGGGTTCAAGGAACTTATCGAAGTGATTGCTTCCGCCCAGCGCCGTCGGCCATCCTATCCAGCCTCCCACGACTGACAAGACAGCCAGAATTACCAGCGGCACCAGCATTATTGGGGGGCCCTCGTGAATGCCGCCATGACCATGCTCTTCTCGTCCGAGATGTGCACCGTGCCCGGCATGTTCCGCATGTCCGTGAACTTCTTCAACGGCGCCGCGATATTTGCCGAAGAAAGTCAGAAACCAAAGCCGGAACATGTAAAACGCCGTTAGAAAAGCGGTGAACAAGCCAATTGCCCAGTACACCCAACTTCCACCGTAGGTGCTGGAGTAGGCTCTCCACAGAATCGCATCTTTGCTGAAGAATCCAGCAAACGGGGGAAATCCGCTGATAGCGAAGGTGGCCATGGTCATGGTCCAGAAAGTCCACGGGATTTTGGTTCGCAGGCCGCCCATGTGACGCATGTCCTGCTCACCGCCTACCGCATGTATGACCGAGCCCGCCGCAAGGAAGAGGAGTCCTTTAAAGAATGCGTGCGTCACCAGATGAAAAATGCCCGCCGAATATGCCGCCACGCCGCAAGCCATGAACATGTAGCCGAGTTGCGAGATGGTGGAGTAGGCAAGAACTTTCTTGATATCGGTTTGAGCGACGCCAATTGTTGCAGCGAACAACGCAGTCAGTGTTCCAACGATGGCGACCACCATCAGCGCCGTGGGGGCGCGGTCGAAGATGACATGCGAGCGCGCCACCATGTACACACCCGCCGTCACCATCGTCGCAGCATGGATGAGCGCGGATACAGGGGTCGGACCTTCCATAGCGTCGGGCAGCCAGACGTATAGAGGAATCTGCGCCGACTTTCCAGCAGCGCCAACCATCAGCAGGAGTCCGATTGAGGTCAACAGTCCCGCTCCGGCGGTCTCTGCGGGCAAAACCGAGATGCTCTTAAATAGTTGCTCGAAGTTCAGTGAGCCGAAATGTTTGATCAACAGGAATAATGCGATCAAGAAACCGAAATCCCCAATCCGATTCACGATGAACGCTTTCTTGCCCGCCGCAGCCGCGGAATCGCGCAGGAAGAAGAATCCGATCAAAAGATAGGAAGCCAGGCCTACGCCTTCCCAGCCAATGAACATCAACAGGTAGTTATTGGCCAGCACCAGCGTCAGCATGAAAAACATGAAGAGATTCAGGTAACTGAAGAAACGATAGAAGCCGCCCTCCTCCCACATATAACCCACGGAATAGATATGGATGAGGAAGCCGACTCCGGTTACAACTAGCAACATCACCAGTGAGAGCTGATCGAGGTAGAAAGCGAAATCTGCGTGAAAGTTTGCAGCGCGAATCCAAGTGGCCAGGAACTCCACGTGCGGCGCCGTCAGGGAAGAGAACCGCAGCGCTACCCAAAGCGCCATGGCGAAAGCGGCGCCGCAGAACGCGAGTGCCACCGCCGCAACGGTTCGCCGCGGAAACCGGCGGCCAAAAAGACCATTGATAGCAGAGCCGATCAGCGGCAGCAGCGGAATCAGCCAGATGTGCAGGTTCGGGGTCATAGCTTGAGCAGGTTTACCCGGTCTACGTTCAAAGTTTCCCGAGTGCGATACACAGCGATGATGATGGCGAGGCCCACTGCTGCTTCGGCGGCGGCGACTACCATCACGAAGAAGACAAAAACTTGTCCGCTCAGTGCGTGCCAGTGCGCCGCAAAGGCCACGAATGACAAGTTCACCCCATTGAGCATCAATTCGATCGACATGAAGATGGTGATGATATTGCGCCTGATCAGAAACCCGGTCACACCGCAGGCAAACAGAATGCCGCTCAGCACCAGGTAATAAGACAGCGGTACCATCAACCCTCCTTCTTTGATTGCTGCACGGATTCCGGCGGGCTGGCCAGGACCACCGCGCCCATGATCGCGATCAGAATCAGAACCGACGTCACTTCAAAGGGCAACAGGAAATCGTGGAACAAAAGCCACCCAATAATCTTGGGCGGTCCTGGCAAAGCTCCTGCCGGCACTGCTTCCGTACCCGAATGCGCGAGCAGAACCCAGGCCACCAACACACTGCTGACCAGCATTCCAGGAATTCCGAGCCACAACGCGACACGACTTCCACTCGTGAGTTCCTCTTCTCCCGCGTTTAAGAGCATGATCACGAAGACGAATAGAACCATAATGGCCCCGGCGTAGATAATGACTTGTACGGCGGCCACAAATTCCGCACCTAGCAACAGATACTCCACTGCCAGCGCTCCCATTACTACGATCAACGAAAGCGCGCTATTGATGGGGTGGCGCTGCACCAG
>DATHJP010000553.1:0-2953 GCA_035489695.1 Terriglobales bacterium | reverse complement strand
AGAAGAAATATTGGAAGGCAGATCTTTCGGAATCTAAACACGCGATCCACAGAATGTCTCTCCTTTGTCGAGGCTACTCACACTTCTGGATCACTGATCGGCTTCTCCGGACACCGCCTGGGATTTGTTGGTTCTTGCAGATCGGATCAGATAGCTGATTACATCATCCAGGTCCCGGCCACCCAATGCAGAATGGTAACCTGCGGGCAACACGGATTCCGTGTGTCGCTTCAACGTTTGCAGTTCCGACTTCATAAAAAAGTGAAAATTGCCGTCGACAGTCTGCAACTGTAACGAAAAATTGTCTTCATTGCGGACGATTCCAGAATATGGTTCGCCGCTCCGTGTAACCACCGCCACGATCTTCTCGCCGGCCTTTCGCGTACTGTCTGGATTCGCGATGGTTTCGCGAATCTCGTCGACGGAACGAGTGCCGGCGTAGCTCGACAAATCGGCCGCGAGAAATCCTCCCTTGCCGCCAACCATGTGGCAATCGGAACAGCTGCCCTTCGCAAAGAAAATTGATTCGCCTTTTTGTGGATTACCGGGCAGAGTGGCAGACTTGCCTCCGCCCTGCAGCTTGCGGAGATAGCTGACAACCGATTTGATCCCGGATGCGCCCAGCGAATGAAAACTCGGCATTCCAGTCCCGGGCACGCCCGCGTCGACGATGCGAGCGAGCTTAACGTCGGAGAGCCTTTGCATTTCGCGCCGGGTAGCAATATCGGGAGCGCGCTCGCCGCCGCGTCCATCCAATCCGTGACACCCGGCACAACTGGATGCAAAAATCTGTTTCCCTTCCAACAATGTCGCGCTGGATGCGCGTCCAGGTCCACGCGCCTGGGCGGGCTGCGGCTGAGATTGAGAAACCATGCCCCACATGAAGATGAATAGGCCCGCGACCATCAGCGGCAGTGAGAACCAGCGTTTGAGTGCTATTGGATTCCTCCTGCCATCAGCTTGGCAAAGACGCGATCAAATATCCGCTATTTTCCCTTCACAGCAATTGCTGAAATTTCAATGCGCGCGTTGTTGACCAGACCCGCTACCTGAACAGTTGCACGAGTCGGCTTCGGATCTGGCATGATGCTCCGATAAACTTTATTCATGTCGCCGAATTCATGGATATCCGCCAGGTAAACAGTCACTGCGACTACGTCTTTTAGTTCAAATCCAGCAACTTTTACAACTTTCTGGATATTTTCCAGTGCCTGCTGCGTCTCCGGACCAATCCCTCCAGCCACCAGTTTGTTGGTTGCGTCCGTACCTTCCTGGCCTGCGATGTATAACGTATTGCCTACCAACATGCCATCGCTGAAGGGAAGACCTTTGGATTCTCCCACGGTAATGGCACGGCGCGCCGGCGAATAACCAATAGCCGACATCGCCAGAACAACAATTACAGCGGCTGCGATGCCGATTCTGAGCCAACTGGAAACAATCTTGCGCATCGTCATATCTCCTTTTTAGATGAAGCCATGCCGTATTTCAAAGACAGTCTGCGGGACTTTGTACTCTTCCACCCAAAGAAAAACAGTGTTAGAGTCCGCGCACATATATACAACCAGGAGGACTCAATGAACAAATCCCGTTTCCATAAATATTCTTCGAAAGGCTTCGCCACGATCTGTGTAATTGTGTTGACCTTCGGCATACTAGGTGCAAGATGGCTGGCCTCAGCCCAAGCGGTGCCCGACAAAACACCTGTCAAGGATAACGCAGCCCTGCTGGAAGCTTTTCGCCACGTGGAAGTGGCTTCTGTATCGGACGCGTTAGAACAGATTGCGGGACAACGAATGTATATGACGCATCGCATGCAGCCGATATTTCCCAGCAAGTTCGCGGGCTTCGCGGTAACCGTGCTGCTGAAGAAGGCCGAGGGAAATAATGATCCTGCGGCACTCAACGGGATGTTGGCGGCAATCGACCAGGGACAAGCCAACTCGGTTTACGTCATGGTGGTGGAAGACGGTGCGAACATTGCGGGCATGGGCGGGTTGATGGGAACTACCATGTGGGCTCGAGGATTTGCTGGGGCCGTGATCGATGGCGGCGTCAGAGATGTAGCGCATCTTCGCAAAATCGGTTTCCCCGTATTTGCTTTGGGAATGGTGCCCTCGACCTCGGTGAATCATTATCGCTTTGCCGGGGCCAATATTCCCGTGGTGTGCGATGGAGTGCGGGTGGAGGCATCGGATATCGTTGTCGCCGACAACGATGGCGTGGTAGTGGTGCCGCGGGCCAGAGCAGAACAAGTTCTAGCGCTGGCACAGGAGATGGATTTCAAAGAACATTCCATGTATTCCTACATTGAAAAGTACAAATCCATCGAGGAAGCGGTCAAGAAATTCGGTCGCCTCTAAAAAGGCGATTTTTGGAACTGTTGCATGAAATCAACTTTCATCAGATAATCTGCACTTTCAAAATGTGAAGTGGACAAATCATCGTCTCAGATTGCTCACGTCACCATGCCGATTAAGGCCAAACGAACTTACAACATCACGTCGTTGCAGCGCGGACTGCGGCTGCTGGACCTGATTGCCGGCGCCGAGAGAGGCCTCACCGCATCGCAGATAGCCAAGCTTTCGGGACTGCCAGTCAGCACAGTTCACCGATTTTTGGTGAATCTCGAATCGGCGGGCTTCCTGAATTGCGGCGGGTCGGGCAGCTATCACCTGGGTGTTGCTTGCTTTTCCATCGGCCAGGCCGCGCTAGGTCAACTCGATATTCGCAGGCTAAGCCTCCCTTACCTTCAGGAACTCAACCAGAGCACCCGTGAAACGATTCACCTGACAGTACGTCACGGCCTGTCTGCAGTGTACGTCGAGAAGCTGGATTCACCTGAGCCCCTTCGAATTTATTCGCGAATTGGTGCGGCGGTTCCCTTGCACTGTACCGGAGTCGGCAAAGTCATGCTCGCCTACATGCCTCCGGAGGAACTATTCGCAGTCCT
>DATHJP010000552.1:0-5624 GCA_035489695.1 Terriglobales bacterium | reverse complement strand
GAGGATCATGGTTCCGTTATTGTGACGGGCGTAGAGCCAATTGAATATGAAGGTGCGAGCGCTGCCCACGTGGAGGAATCCGGTGGGGGAGGGGGCAAAACGGACTCGGGGGCGGAGTTCGGTGGGTGAGTCGGTCATATTTTGTGGTCAGGGGTAATCGGAGTCTCGATGTTACGGGTCGGGGAAAAGGAGCGTCAAGCGGAGCGGTTCGCGGTCAGCCAAGTTATTTTGTCCTCCGAGGAGTGCGAGCAGATAAGCGGACCTCGGCGGCTAAAGCCGCAGTTCTTGTGATCTTATCGGCACGACTGAAGTCGTGCCCTTCCCAAACTCTACGACCTACGAAGGCGCCCCAGCGCTGAAGCGCTGGGCTAAGTTGTTTTGCCCCGCCGGGGCGTGGCAAGAGAGGAAGCCGTAGCCTTGTATCCTTCAAAAATCCGGATTTCGACGAAAACTTTGGTGTACCGAAATCCTATTGTGTTGGCTGAGATCGTGTGAAAACATTAGTAACGACGGGGGCTTGCGAAGTCCCGCGGCTTAGGAGAGCTGTTTCTAGCTTGTCATGAACAGTGTCGCTACCAGCATGGTGATTGTGCCGGGCGTCGTCGCCCTGATGCTGTTCCTGGTCTTCACCTACCTTTACGAGCAGAGCCGGCAGGAATATTTTCGGGCTTGGCAGCTTAGTTGGGCTGCTTACACCCTTCACTATGGGCTCGACGCGTGGGCTGCATTCCGGCAGCCGTCGGCGGCGGTTTCGTTTTTGGCTTCCCTGCTTTTGGTAGCGATGGCGGTCGGGATTTTTATCTCGACTCGGCTGATGCGGGAGAGATTCCGGCTGCAAATTTATGACGTGGCCCTCGCAGTCGCGGGTATTGCGCTTGCCTTGTGGAATTTGAAGGCGCATATGGTGAGCGGGATTTTTCGGCCCGAGGTATTGCCAAATCCGCATTACCGGTTGGAAGTTGGGTTGGCGGCGGTTTTACTGTATTGCTCGTTCTACTTTTACCGCTATGCCCATCGCAGGAATTCGCTGGCCTTTACCCTCCTCGCCATGTCGCTGGCGCTGTGGGCAGTGCTGATGTGGTATGGACAGTTTCGGAATCCTTACGTGGAATTGTTTGGGACGGCGGGGCACTTACTGGGTCCGATCCCGCAGATGTTGTTGGGCATTTCGATGGTGATGGTGTTGTTTGAGAATGAGCGCAACGCGGTCCAGGAAAATGCTTTGGCGTTTTCGACCCTGGGAGTGGATCCCACGCGGTTGCTCTCGGCTGAAGACCTGGTGCCGAGTGTGCAAAACATTCTGGACCGGCTGGTCGCGCCACTACCTACTGGGCGGGCGTTGATCTGCATGTCGGAACGATGGCGCGCGGTTTTGCCGTCCGTGCAGCGTGGGTTTTCTGCCGAGTTTGTGAGCAATCTGGAAAAGAGTGGTGGCGGGGAATATATCTGCGAGCTTGCTTACCGTCGCGGAGGTTTTGTCACCTTCCGCAACCTGCCGGAAAATCCTGAACCATTGCCGGCGTTTTCTGGTGGCGGCTTTGAGCAATTCAGGCAGACGCTGGCGGAAGAGAATATCCGCAACATCACCGCCGTTAGCCTGCAGACGCGGGAGCACAACTTCGGCGCGATCTTGTTTCCGCATGCCGAGCGGCGGATGTTCGGATCGTCCAATCTGCGGCTGCTGATTGGGCTGGCCTTGCAGATCGGACTCACGCTCGAGAACTATGTCATCATGCACGACGCGCAGCGGCGAACCAAGGAGTTCGAGCTGCTTACGCAGATTGGACAGGCCATCAGTTCGCGGCTGGATCAGGACGAAATCTTGCGGGCCCTGCAAAAGGAGTTGGGACAGATATTCGATACCAGCAATTTTTATATTGCCTTTGAGGACGGAGACGATATCCGCTTTGAGTTGGAAGTTGTGGACGGTGAATTTCAGCCCAAGCGCTCGCGCAAGGCCAACAACGGGCTGACGGAATATGTGATCCGCGCAGGGCAGCCATTATTGATCCGCTCAGACCTGGAGAAAGCCCGCGAACGCCTGGGAGTGACTTATATCGCTGGCAAACCGGCCAAGTGTTTCTGCGGCGCTCCCATCTTGTTCGGAGGCAAGCCTGCCGGCGTAATGGTCGCCATGAGCACAGAGCGCGAGTATGTTTTCGAGCAGCGCGATTTGGAAGTCATGCAGATTGCGGCGGGGCAGGTTTCGGTGGCAGTGGAAAACGCGAGGCTTTTCACCGAAGAGCAGCGCCGGGCCCGGCAATTCGCTTTCCTCAATAATATTTCCAAGACCGCGATTTCCAGCGAAGACGCGGAGCAGATGCTGGCTGAAATTGTCGGGGAGATCCAGAAGACGTTTCGCTTCGACCACATTGGTATCGGCATTCTCGATTATGTGACCAAGGATATCGAGATAAAGGCGGAAGCGGGCGCCACCAGTCAGGCTTTAGGCAAACGCATTCCGCTGGGTGTAGGGATTCTCGGCCGCGTGGCTCGCACCGGAGAGTCTGCGCTGGTGCAGACTACCCAGGAAGGACAGTTGCAGGGAGTTCTGCCCAATTCCCGCGCTGTGTTGTGTATCCCGATTACCTACGTGGATACGCTGCTGGGAGTGCTGAACGTGGAGAGCCAGAATGAGGATGCGTTCACTCCTCAGGACGTCTTGATCATGAACACGCTTGCCGATTTGCTGGCCACTGCTTTGCACAATGCTTTTGTCTTTCAAAAGCTGCAACAGCAATCCATCACCGATGGGTTGACCGGCATCAAGACTCGACGCTTCTTCTGGGAAGCCCTGAGTTCGGAGTGGAAACGCGCGTCTCGATCGGGGCGGCCGTTCTCCGTGGTGCTCATGGACTTGGATAAATTCAAGGAAGTTAACGATACCCTGGGTCATCTTGAGGGTGATCTGGTGCTGGCGCGCGTCGGGCGTCTGCTCGAACAGAAATGCCGGCAGTCGAATGTTGTGGCCCGCTATGGCGGTGATGAATTTATCATCCTGATGCCTGAGACCGGCATGGAGCAGGCGCAGATTTTGGCCGAACGCTTGCGGCTGTGGATTTCGACTGATCCGATGTTGAACGAGCATCAGATTACCGGCAGTTTCGGGGTCGCGAGTTTTCCGGTACATGGTTTTTCGATAGAAGACATCATCCGCGTAGCCGATGCCGGCATGTATGTCTCGAAACACGCTGGCGGCGACCATGTTTCCACTGCTGAAGAGTTTGGCGACGGAGAAACTTCTGCGGTGCAGCGCCAGCTCATCTCCGGCTACATCGAAGGTTTTCTACAACGCGAGCACACTGGACCCGAGCATCTGGAAGAACTAACGGCCACTCTAAAGAAGCTCTGCGGCGGGGATGAGGATTGCAACGTTCAAGTCTTGCGGGAATCCATCGAAGCGCTCAACCACGCGGCGGAGTCCCGTGAGCTGACCAGTTCCAGCCACGGCGAATTGGTGGCCCGGTATTGCGAGGTAGTAGCGCGTGCCCTCGGCTTGACACCAGAAGAAGTGACTGAATTGACATATGCCGGACGGGTGCATGATGTAGGAAAAATTTTCGTTCCGGAGCGCATCTTGAACAAATCTGGCCCGCTCACGGAGGAAGAGTTCTATCTGGTGAGATTGCATGCCAAGGTGGGATCCGAGATTGTTGGTACTATCCCGGGGAGTGAGAAGCTGCAGAAGGCAATTCAGCATCATCACGAAGCCTTCGACGGCACGGGGTATCCATCTGGATTGAGTGGCGAGGAAATTCCGCTGTGGGCGCGCATCATTGCCATCGCCGACGCCTACGTCAACATGACCAACGAACGCTCCTTCGCTGCCGCAAAGAGCAACGAGCAGGCACTCGCCGAACTGGCTAAGCTGAGCGGCACACGCTACGACGGAATGGTGGTTCGTATTCTTATCCGCGAGCTGAAATCAGAGAAGGCGCCTTCGAGCTTTGGCAACTGAAAAGGCTGGTTGATAGTTTCCAGTTTCTGGTTTCCAGCTTGAGACTTTGGCTCCGGATCAGACGTTGGGCGCAGGCACCTTGAATCTGCTCTAATATCTCTCGCATGTCTGGCTTCAGCCCCGGTACAGCCACGCTTTACGCACCTCAGACAATCCGCCCTTCACGGTGGACGGGCAATGTGGCCATTCTGGTTTATTTGGCGATGGCAACGGTCATCGTGCACGTGTTGACGGGCGGGCGGTATGGATTTCAGCGTGACGAACTAGCGACGCTCGAGGATGCGCGCCACCTTGCCTGGGGTTATGTGGCGTATCCGCCGATCACCCCATTCTTCGGGAGAATTTCGCTGGAGCTGTTCGGGACATCGCTAACAGGCTTTCGCTTTTTCGCAGCAATTGCGGAGGCTGTAGCGGTCGTGCTGACGGGCTTGATGGCTCGGGAGCTGGGTGGAAGCCGGTGGGCGCAACTGGTCGCAGCCACCGCGGCCGTGCCCTTTTGCCTGGCTGGCGGCGCATTGATGCAGTACGTTTCCTTCGACTATTTAAGTTGGGTATTGACCGCATATTTCACCCTTCGTCTACTCAAGTCCGATGATCCGCGCTGGTGGGTTGCGATTGGCAGCTCGATCGGACTCGGCATGTTGTCGAAGTACAGCATGCCGTTTCTGGTTGCTGGTCTGGTCGTGGGAGTGCTGGCGACAAACGTGCGCCGGCATTTGAAAAGCCGATGGTTGTGGTGCGGGGTTGCGGTCTCACTGCTGATCTTCCTGCCGAACCTGATCTGGCAAGCCCAGCACAACTTTGTATCGCTCGATTTTCTGCAACACATTCATGCCCGAGACGTACGCCAAGGCAGGGCGAAGGGCTTCCTCCCTGGCCAAATAAAGCTGACTCTCCTCGCGTTCCCCCTGTGGATGGCCGGTCTGTACTTCTATTTGTTCTCGGACAAGGGCAAGGGTTACAGAACTCTGGGTTGGATGTACGTTGTACCGTTGCTGATATTCGTCATTGCCAAGGGCCGCGATTACTATCTGGCGCCCGCCTACCCCATGCTTTACGCGGCGGGAAGCGTGTTCATGGAAGGCTGGCTTCAATCGCTACGCCCGACAAAGGCGGCCATCCTACGACGCTTGGTGTGGACCGCTCTGGCGTTAGATATTGCAATGATGGCGGCGGTTACGCTGCCGGTGGCGCCGGTCAATTCGGCCTGGTTCAAGATGGCGAACGAGGTCAATGGAGACTTCCGCGAGGAAATCGGCTGGCCCGAGCTGGTCGAAACCGTGGCTCACATTCGCGATTCGCTGCCGGCGGAAGATCGCGCCCAGTTGGGTATCCTTACCAGTAACTATGGAGAGGCCGGAGCCGTGAATCTTTATGGGCCGCCGTACGGATTGCCAGGCGCCATCAGTGGGGTGAATTCCTTCTGGGAGAAAGGCTACGGGAATCCGCCGCCACAGGTCGTGATTGTTCTCGGCATGTCGCGCGAATCTGTCGAAAAGAAATTCGCCACTTGCCAACTGTCTGCGCAATCATGGAACCGCTACCAGGTGCAAAACGAGGAAACTGTTGAACATCCGGATATTTTCGTTTGCCGTGGGCTGATCCAGAGTTGGCCTGACTTGTGGAAGAACTCTCGGCATTTCGGCTAGCGCCTGAAACTGGAAAC
>DATHJP010000551.1:0-8388 GCA_035489695.1 Terriglobales bacterium | reverse complement strand
CGCATTGCCGAAGACCTCAGCCGCGTTCATCCCTGCGAGAGAGGCGAAACCCAGAATGTGCTTGGCTGCGGCATTGGCCTGACGGATGAGGCCGTTCGGGGTAAAGAAGACAACCCCGCTCGACAAATTGGAAAGCACAGCAGCGCTGATGTTTTCTGAAGCCTTTGCGCGACGTCGCTCTATCTGTTGTTCGCTCAGCAGTTCGTGTTTCTGCTGTTTCAGTTGCTGGATGACGGCGTGATAGGTGTGCAGGGGAAAATGTTCTGGCGTGGATGGACCCTCAGCCAGAGATGATTCCTCCATAAGGCTCCAGCGCATGCGGCGCATCATCAGCATGCCCATCACAAAAGCAAAAATCGCGGCCAGCAGGCCCAATCCCATGCGGAGCATAATTGGATTGCCGAGAATTCTCATAGCAACCCCCAGTACCAATGCAGAAAACGATCGCCGAACAAGAACGCAACCAGTGCCATGCTGCCCAAGAAAACCCCGAATGGCATCTGGTGCCGGCGGAGCGCAATTGCGGCTGACTCCCAGGCATGGCGGCGCGCTTCCCGCGGTGATTCGTGATTACGCGCAATACGGCGCCGGGTACGTTTGATCCACACCACAAAAACCGTCGAAAGTCCCACCAGCGATCCGGCAATCGAAGCGGCAAACAAGGTGAAGACGGTGAGCTTTACTCCGAGAAAAGCGCCGATCATTGCCATGAGCTTGACGTCGCCAAAACCCATGCCTTCCACTCCGCGAGCGCGCAAGTAAATCGCACCGGCGCCGTAGATAAACGACGCCCCAACTGCAGCTCCCAGCAAAGAATCGACGAGAGAAAGAAGATGCCAGGAAATATCTGAACTGACCGGCAATGAGAACAGGCCGGGCAGAAGTTGCGACGCCAGGTCATTCACTGGAACTACGAGGCTGAAAAGCAAGCCTAAAACTATTCCGGGCAGAGTCAGCTTATCGGGCAAAAGATGAGTTTCTGCGTCGGTGAAGATCAAGCCCAACAGAAGGAATCCAAAAACAGCATATTTCAACGCCGCCAAGGTGAATCCAAAATGCAGACAGCAAACAAGGAAGAGCACACCGGTGAGAAGTTCGATTGCAAGATAACGGGGCGAGATACGAGCTTTGCAGTGATGGCAACGGCCGCGCAGAATCAGCCAGCTAAGGACCGGAATGTTCTCATAAAAGCGAATCGATTGATGGCACTTAGGGCAAGCGGAGCCGGGGCGGACCACCGACAGTCCCAGTGGCAAACGGTGAATACACACGTTCAAAAAGCTGCCGAATGCCAGCCCTGTGACGAAAATCGCCAATGCCAATACAGGGTCCACTGCTCCCCTTAATGAAAAGAGTCGAGATTTCTGCCGGTTTGACGTTGATTATACGGCGCAGTCGTACGCCAAACCCAGGTACCAAAGGGTACTGTCCAGGTGGACGACTCTGATAAGTCATTACCCTAGGAGTGTTTACACGAAATGAAAACGAGGCGCAGGATGTTCTGCGCCTCGTTGGTTGTCGGGTTACTGATTCGGGTCGGTTGGACGCTCCAGCCGCGGACGCCCTTCATCCGGAGCCTTGGATGTGGCAACCACAGTCAGAGGAGCTTGCAGAGTGAAGTTCAACACCGTCTCCGAAGGCAATTTGATTTGCTGACCCTTGGTGGCCGCTTGCACACCACCGCCCAGGCCGCCACCGGCTGCGGCGCCGATGGCCGCGCCTTTGCCACCGCCGGCAATAGCGCCGATAATCGCGCCGATGCCGGCGCCGGTTCCAACTTTGGCCGCTGTATTCTTGCCTCGCGAAGAACCTTCTTTGCGGTATTGATCAGTCTGGATGTTGTAGTACTTGCCACTGACAGAGATCCGATCTAGTTGCAGCGCGACCAGCGATTGTCCGGCGAACTTCCCTGCGCTCTTCAGTTCGATGATATGTCCCTGAACGTCATACCCCGCGGGGATAGCGACATCTCCTTCGACCGCCAGAGGCGAATCCAAGGTCGCACGAAAAGTCTGTCCTTGCTGGCTGGTTTCGGAATCAATGGTGTCCACCAAACGCACTGCCAGCGTCGTACCGCTGGGGATGGTCACTTTCTGCGGTGGTGGCGGCGTGTAAGGCGTCGCCGTAGTTGCCGAAACCGGCGCCACTGTCGTCACCGGAGGCGGAGGAGTATACGTACTCGTGCTGGACGAAGAGTCCGACGGAAGCGTTCGTTTCCGGGCTCGAGGCTTTGGCGCAGGAGCCACGTACGCGGCTTGAGGTTTTTCCTCGACTGGCGGCGGCTCGACCGAAGCCACCGGAGGCGCCACTTGCAGGTTGTTCACCACCTGCTTCACGCCCTCCTCGGCAGCAGCGTAGCGGGCAGCAGCCTGGCGCTGGTTCTCATTGTCCACAGTTCCGGCAAGCGTCACAGTTCCGTTCGCGGCCTGGACGCTGAGTTGCTTGCCTTGCAGTCCGGAATCGGCGCTGAGCTTGGTTTGGATATCGCTGGCCAGCTGCGCATCAGTGGGAGCTTTCGAGCAGCCCACAGCAATTGCCAAAGTCAGAAGAAGCACTAATGCACTGACGTAGAGAGATACTCTCGCCTTCATAGAATCAAACTCCTCTTGGTATTAACCCGATACTGATAGTTTAGATGCGACCCCAGTAATGTTTTCCAGTAAATTTGTGGACTAGTGGCTATTTCTTAATGCGTTGTTAACCTATTGAAATGTAAGCACTTATTTTGGGTCCAAGTCCAAAGGAAAAGGCTTTTCCACTCGCCATCACTTCTGATGGAGAAATTTGTAATCGAGAATGGAGGCAGCCAGGCCCGCATCGTCGGCGGTTTCCGGGGCTTCCTTGGCACGAATGATCCGCGCCTGGCACAGAACCGTGCTGTTCTTCTGGCCGGAGATCTCTTCCGGCATCTCAAACACCATCTCCACCAGGGTGTTATCCGGCAAGAGCTCCGGTCCCTGGAATAGAACTCCAGATTGACTGAGGTTCGCGATAATGCCTTCGTACCAGCCACCGAGATTTTTCACGCGATAGCGCACCGGAGTGTCCAGCTTCAATCGGCGCGCGCGTGGAACCCAGGTAGGTTTTTGAGCATGGGCGCGACTGCGGCGAGCGGCGGTGCTACTCACCTCTGGAGTTACGTGCTCCAGCCGCTCAACCCGCTGCATGGTGTTCCAATCGTATTTGAATTCCGCAGCACAAAGGAGACAGACTTGGTAGTAATGGCCATCGGCCGCCCGCCGCGGCCAGGAGAACTCGTGCGAACATCGACCAAGCATGAGGACGTCCAATAGTTTCTGAGGCATGATCTTACTTGCCGGTTGGGAGTTCCCCGGCAATCCCATCATCCAACGTGTTGGCGAACTTGCCTAGGTTACTTTCGTGTATCGTCCGCCTTGCACCGAAAAAATGGTAGTAGCTAAGGGATTTCGCTCGGCCATTGTCATCTTCGAACACTTGCGCTGACGTATCATGAACGATGTGGACGACGTTACAGTCTTTGTTCTCGCCGGCGGCAAGAGCACGCGGATGGGGAAAGACAAGGCTTTCCTGGAATTCAAAGGCCGCATACTGCTGGCGCGGGCGCTGGAATTGGCGGCAGGGGCGGGGCAGGAAGTGCGGATTGTCGGCGATCCCAGGAAATTCGCGGCCTTCGGACGAGTGATTGAGGACATATATCGCGAGTGCGGACCGCTAGGTGGAATACATGCCGCGCTCAAGAGTAGTTCGACCGAGTTGAACTTGATGCTGGCGGTTGATCTTCCGTTTATGCAATCAAACTTTCTGAAATACTTAATTTCTGTAGCCAGGGAGACAAGGGCATGGGTTACGGTGCCGAGCGCGAGTGACGGCTTGCAGCCTTTATGCGCTGTCTACCGCCGAGAATTTGCAAAAATTGCGGAACAATCCTTGGCGCAGGGGAAAAACAAGATTGATGCGCTGTTCGCCGAAGTCGACACCAGAATACTTGAGCCGAAAGAGTTATCAGAAGCGGGCTTTTCCGGACAGATGTTTCGCAATTTGAATACGCCTGAAGAATTCGACGAAGCAGCTATGATTGCTAACGAAGAACCGAGGCTTGAAACGGAATCATGAGCGCCGACGAAAAACAGGAAGAGATTCCGCAGGAAAAAACCGGGCCGTATATTGAATTCAACGACGTGTCCAAGGCCTTCGGGGAAAACCGTGTGCTCGACCACGTCAGTTTCGACGTGATGCCGGGAGAAACAGTCTGCATATTGGGACGAAGTGGAGTGGGGAAATCGGTTGCGCTGCACCACATCATGGGATTCCTCAAACCCGATGCGGGGCGAGTGATTGTGGCCCACGAGGACATCACAGATTACGACGAGGAACACTTGGAGCTCATCCGCAAGAAAGTCACCATGGTATTCCAGAATGGAGCCTTGTTTGATTCGTTGACGGTAGGAGAGAACGTAGCTTTTCCGCTGCGCGAACAGGAAGGCATCTCCGAGGAACAGATTTATGAGATTGTCGATGGCCTGCTGGAGATGGTTGGGGTCAAGGAAATGAGGGACCTCCTACCGTCGGACTTGTCGACGGGGATGAAGCGCTCGGTGGCCATCGCACGAGCCCTGGCGGCGCGTCCTGAGTGCGTGCTCTACGATGAACCCACCACCATGGTCGACCCCCTCATGGCGCAACTTCTGGGCGATCTCATCAAACGTCTGAAGATCCAATTGAATTTGACCAGCGTGGTTGTAACGCACGATATGCGGCTGGCCAAGAAGCTGGCCAATCGTGTGGTCTTCCTGCATGAAGCGAAAGTGCTTTTTTTTGGGACATATCCAGAGATGGAGAAATGTGAAGAACCGGTAGTTAAAGAGTTTTTGGAGCTGGATGAGCTCAAATTGCAAGCATAGTTTCGGCGCGAGTCGATAAAAACCAAAGCTAGAAGCCCTGGCTTACTAGCCTCTCGATCGTAATCGAACTGTTCGCAGAACTGCCGTGCAACATTCTTTCCACGTATTTCGCAATCACGTCCACTTCCAGGTTCATGGGATCGCCGGGCTTGAATGACTTTAGATTCGTCATCTCGAGAGTATGAGGAATGATGGCGGTGGTAACCTGCATCCCGTCGATTTGCGCAATCGTAAGACTGATGCCTTCAATCGACAGCGACCCTTTGAAAATCACGTAGCGCGCTAGTTCGGGCGGAATTTCGATTCTAAGCCAGTAGTCATCTGACTGCCGTATGCGGTCAAGCGAAACGAACGTGCCGGTGCCGTCCACATGTCCTTGGACGATGTGCCCGTCGAAGCGCCCGTCGGCCCGCATCGGAAGTTCAAGATTTACCAGAGCGTCTGGCTTAATGCGGGAGAAGGAAGTTCGATTCCAGGTTTCTTCGGCCAGGTCGGCACTGAAGGATTGGGAAGTAATCTCCAGCGCCGTCAGACAAACTCCGCTGACGGCAATGCTGTCACCCCGCTTGAGCTGTTTGGGGCTCGTAGTGGCTGACACGGTGAGGCGGCGAGTCCCGCCTTTGTCAACGATGTCAGTTACGTGGCCGACTTCTTCAATGATTCCAGTGAACATGATGAGCTCCAGAGTGAGCATTCAGCATTCAGCACTCAGCGACTTCTCTAGTGTGGTGATCAGCCTTGAGTCCCAGCATGCCGAATTCTCAGTAACGAATGTGAACGCCAAATTCTGAGTGCTGAGTGCTGACTGCTCGCTTCATTCCCCATACGGATCCCGCAAATATCCTTCCACCGCAAAATCTTCGCCGAAGCGATGGAGTTTGATTGACCTGACATAAGCGGCGTCGCTCATTCGGCCGAAGCCAGCACCAGCCGCGAATGGAACTGATCCAGTGCCGGCGAGAATCTTGGGCGAATAGTATAGGAAAACTTTGTCCACGATGCCGGAGGCCAAGGCAGCCCAGTTGACCAGGGCGCCTCCTTCAATCAGCAGGCTAGTAATTTCCATTTTTCCCAGACTGCGCGAAATCGCAGTCATCTCGGGACGTCCGTCTGGAGTCGCGGTTGCGATCTGTTCCACGCGAATGCCACGCTTCTGCAATTGTTTTTTCTTCTTCTCCTCGGCAAAGGAGCAAAGCACCAGCACATCGTCTTTTGCTGTTTTCACTACCTGCGATTCCAGCGGCAGACGGAGCCGGGAATCCAGTATCACACGCAGCAGCGGACGGCGCCGGGGACGACCGCTGCGGTCAGTAAGCAGGGGGTCGTCGGCAATAACGGTTCCCACGCCAACCATGATCGCATCGTGCTGGTGGCGCAGCTGCTGAACGTGGGCGCGGGCAGGTTCGCTGGTGATCCACCCCCCGGTTGGGCCCTGCGTGCCGATCGCGGTGGGGCGAGGTGACTTCGCCGGCGGAGGCGCGATTTTGCCATCGAGTGTCATCGCGGCCTTCATGGTAACCAGCGGCGTCGCGGTTCGAATGTACTTTGCGAAAGCCTCATTCAATATCTTCGCTTCCTCCTGAAGAATCCCGGTATCGACCTCTATCCCAGCGGACTCTAACTTAGCGAATCCGCGACCGCTCACTTTCGGGTTGGGATCCGACATGGAAGCGACCACGCGCCCAATACCTGCCGCGATGAGTGCGTCAACACACGGGCCAGTTCGACCCTGATGCGAGCAAGGTTCGAAATTGATGTACAGAGTCGCTCCCCGGGCTTTTTGGCCGGCTTGCTCAAGAGCGAGAACCTCGGCGTGCTTCACGGTTTCATATTTGTGGACGCCAGTGCCGACGATTTTTCCGTTGCCATCGACAATGACTGCACCCACACACGGGTTGGGCGAAGTTAAACCGATACCTTCACGTGCCAATTCAAGCGCACGCCGTACGAAGAGTTCATCGGAGATGTTTGCGTCAGCCACGAAGCAGCGAAGAAGCTCAGGCGAACAGTGAATCTACAAAATCCTTGGGATTGAACGGCAGCAGATCTCCGGGCTTTTCACCAACGCCCACGTAGCGCACGGGAACCCCCAATTCGCGCGAGATCGCAACTACTACGCCGCCCTTGGCAGTGCCGTCGAGCTTGGTAAGCACAATTCCGGTCACCCCGGCCGCTTCAGTGAAAAGGCGGGCCTGCTGTAGACCGTTCTGGCCAGTGGTAGCGTCCATTACCAATAAAGTCTCGTGAGGAGCGCCGGGAATAATTCGATTAGCGGTGCGGCGCATTTTTTCCAGTTCGGCCATCAGATTGGTCTTGGTGTGAAGACGTCCCGCGGTGTCGATGATTACATAGTCGCTGTGGCGGGCAGTGGCAGCCTGCAAAGCATCGTAGAGCACAGCGGCAGGATCTCCTCCAGGCTTGGTGCGAATTACTTCGGTGCCGGTGCGTTCTCCCCAGATCTCCAGTTGCTCGATGGCCGCAGCACGAAAAGTGTCGGCCGCGCACAGAAGAACAGTTTTGCCATCCGAGCGGAACACCTGCGCCAGTTTGCCGATAGTTGTCGTCTTTCCGGTGCCGTTCACACCTACGATCAAGATGACTTCCGGAGTCCCATCCACTTTCTGCACCGGTTGCGTACCAGCTGCATTCAGAATGGTTAACAGCTCTTCCTTCAACAGACGCTTGAGCTCGTCCACATTATTAATCTGCTTGCGATCAGCTTTGTCGCGCAGCTTGGTCAGAACTTCCCGGGTGGTGGTAGTGCCCAAGTCCGCAGCGATGAGAGTGGCTTCGAGATCATCGAGGGTAGCACGGTCGATTTCCTTGTTGAAGGAAACGACTTCTTCGATGCGCTCACTCAGGTTTTCCCGAGTGCGCGTCACTGCCTCTTTCATGCGCTCGAGAAAGCTGGGCTGCTGTTTTTCGTCCAGGCTGCCAAAAAGAGTCTGAATCATAGGAAAAGGCCAAAATTCAATTATAGCGATGGAAGCTGATCTTGACCTCTGCGCTCATCCTCGCCAGAAAACTGTCGCAATTAAACCTGAGAACTGAGATCTGAAACCTGAGAGCTGAAACCTGAGATCGCGCGCGGGATGGCCGAACTATTCGCAGACTCTAGAATCGTGTAGTTTCGACCGTAACAGCAGTATCAGCGGAATGTTCGCGGGGTGCTTCTGGCTTGGATGGAGCAGCAAGTGCAATTTCAGTAGTGACAACTGGGACGGATGGTCGCTGAATACGGATTTCGCCACGCTTATAGATTGTCGTCAGCGCCGCTACTGCATCCGGATCCAGCCGTTTGCCGACCAATGAATGAATGATATTCAAAGCGTCCTGGGGATCATGCGCATTCTGATAAGGACGATTGGTGGTGAGTGCGTCAAACGTATCGGCGACCGCGATGATTCGTGGCAGCAGGGGAATCTCGTCGCCTTTCAGGCCGCGCGGATAACCGCGGCCATCGAGTGACTCGTGATGAAGTTCGATGCCGGGGATCATGTCTTTC
>DATHJP010000550.1:0-6030 GCA_035489695.1 Terriglobales bacterium | reverse complement strand
TGGAAATTTCCAGGCACGAGTCCTGTTGACTGTTTTGTATGCTGTGGTGCTGTTGCCCTTCGGTCTTATCGTGCGCTTATTCGCAGACCCACTGAGAATCAAGAAGCGTCCTACCGAATGGCTGGAACATTCTGACGAAGTAATGAACATGCAGTGGGCCAAGAGGCAGTGAACTGTGGATATTCTGGGTATCTCCTGTTATTACCATGACGCAGCGGCAGTACTGCTGCGTGATGGACAACTCGTAGCCGCGGCCGAGGAAGAGCGCTTTTCTCGCATTAAGCACGACTACGGCTTTCCGAAGAACGCAATCAACTATTGCCTAGAAGCCGGCGGGACAACCGGTCCGGACCTCGACTACGTCGTCTTCTTCGAGAAGCCTTTCCGCAAACTGGATCGCATTCTTGCGACCGTGCTTCAGACTTATCCCCAATCGTGGAAAGTCTTTCGCGAGTCCATGATCAGTTGGGTGCTGGATAAACTCTGGGTCGCCAGCACTCTCGAAAGTCAACTGGGCATTAAAAAAGATAAAGTCTTGTTCTCGGAGCATCATCTTTCGCATGCTGCCAGCGCCTATCTGTGCTCGCCGTTCGACGAGTCCGCAATTCTCACCGTGGACGGTGTGGGCGAGTGGGTAACTGCGACCTGCGGAATCGGTAAGGGGAATGACATTCGTCTATTCAAACAGATGGATTTCCCGCACTCCATTGGCTTGCTCTATAGCGCATTTACTGCTTTCCTTGGTTTTGAAGTCAACGAGGGCGAATACAAGGTCATGGGCATGGCGCCCTATGGCGAACCACGCTACGTAGACAAAGTCTGGAAGCTGGTCCACCAGAACGCCGACGGTTCATTCTCTCTGGACATGGATTACTTCAGCTTTCACCATTCCACCGAGAAAACATACAGCAAGAAATTTGAGCAATTGTTCGGTGCTCCGCGGCCCACCAAGTTGCACTTCTTTACTGAGGGGACCGGCTTCCCCAAATATTTCGGAGAGCCTCCGTCCAACATTCACGAGATATCAAAGTTAAATCAGCATTATGCAGATATCGCGGCCAGCATCCAGCGCGTGACCGAAGAGCTGATCCTGGGCATGGCTCGTAATCTTCAAAAAGAAACCGGGCTTAAGAATTTATGCATTGCCGGCGGTGTCGGCTTGAACAGCGTCGCCAATACCCGCATTATGCGTGAAACACCTTTCGAACAAGTCTTCGTGCAGCCCGCGGCCGGCGATGGCGGGGGCGCACTCGGGGCCGCACTTTGGGCCTACAACACACTTCTTGGTAAGCCCCGTAATTTCCGTATGGATCACGCTTACTGGGGCCGTTCTTACGGCGCTTCAGAGATCACTACTTTCCTGCAAAGCAACAAGATCCCCTACCACCTGATAGAAAAAGAAGATCAAATGCTCGATCAGGTCGTGGAACGTCTGATGGGCGGCAAAGTAATTGGCTGGTATCAGGGACGATTCGAATGGGGGCCGCGCGCACTCGGCCATCGCAGCATCATTGCCGACCCGCGCAATCCCGATATGAAAGACATCGTGAACTCCAAGATTAAGTTCCGGGAACCTTACCGTCCCTTTGCACCGTCGGTGCTGGCTGAGTGCGCAGAGAAATATTTCGAGTTGCCGCGCGCCACAAGTCACTACCCCGCCCGTTACATGCTGTATGTGGTGCCCGTTAAACCGGAGGCTCAGAGCACTCTGCCGGCAATCACGCATGTGGACGGTACCGGCCGGTTGCAAACCGTTTTCAAAGATCAGAGTCCGCGCTATTACAGACTCATTGAACGCTTCGGCCAGGCAACGGGTGTCCCCGTGATCTTGAACACTTCGTTCAATCTCCGGGGCGAGCCCATTGTCACTACCCCCGCGAATGCATTCAATACGTTTATCAAGAGTGAGATGGACACTCTCGTACTGGACAACTATCTGATAGAGAAATCGTCACTAAACTAGCTTCGCCGCATTCCCCCCAAAGAAAACGCAGTCGACCGGGCAGATATTTCCCTGCCCTTACTTCGGACAATGAGCACAGAACCCACTTTTACGATTCCACAGGTTCTTGAGCGTGAACCGGATCTAGGCACCCAGCCTCCGTCTGAGCCGCGAGTAACGCCGTACGGCCCGCCACTGAATGCTGACTACGTGGTTGTTGGCTCCGGGTTGACCGGTGCCACCATAGCGCGGTTTCTAAGCGACGCCGGACGGGACGTAGTAGTGCTTGAGAAACGGGCACATCTCGGGGGCAATGTTCACGACTATAAACATCCCAGCGGAGTACGCATTCACACTTATGGCCCCCATTACTTCCGCACCGGCTCGGACGAGATTTGGGACTATGTCAACCGCTTCGCCCGATTTTACAAATATGAAGCCGTCGTAAAGTCACAGGTCGATAGCCGCATCGAAAATTGGCCAATCGCGGCAAGCTACATACGCCGCGCCGTTGGAGACAACTGGAAACCATCCTTCACTGGAATCCCGCGAAACTTCGAAGAGGCATCGCTGGCCATGATGCCCGAACTGGTATACCGCAAGTTCGTCAAAGGCTACAGTGAGAAACAATGGGGAGTGCGCGCCACCGAACTTTCAGCCGATCTGGCAAAACGATTTGACGTGCGTCAGGATGATGAGCCGCGGCTAATGCGTCACAAATATCAAGGTATTCCCCGCGATGGCTACGCCGAGTTCACACGAAACATGATGGCGGGAATTCCCGTGATTCCCCACTTCGATTATCTAAAGCATAAGGATCTGATTAAATCGCGCAAGTTGCTGGTATTCACGGGGCCGATCGACGAATTCTTTGGGTACGACCTGGGCAGGCTACGCTACCGCGGTCAGCGACGCGAACACTCTTACATCGCCGACAAGGATTTTATCCAGCCCTGCGGCCAAGTGAACAATCCTGACCCAACCACGGGCCCGCACATCCGCACGCTCGAATGGAAACACATGATGGCTCCCGAGGAGATGCACAAGATCAAGGGCACGGTGCTCACTCGGGAATACACTTACAGCCCCGAAGACACCAATCATCAGGAATATCCCTTCCCCGACAGGCAAAACCAGGAGCTCTACAAGAAATATCGCGCACGGGCTGAATCCATTCCCGGCCTCTTGATTTGCGGCCGCCTCGGCGAATACCGCTATTACGACATGGATCAGGCGATAGGACGCGCCATGATGCTCTCACGGCAACTGCTCGCCGAGGATTCCGTACTGGTTGCTTGATATTAGGAATTGTTCGGGCACAAAGCTAACAAGTGACAAGAAGCAAAGTTCTTACGATTCATTAACAAATTCTTAACATGGGGACCGATCCGATCATGGCACTGGAGCCAATGAAATCCGCAGAGAGTGAAGTCAGCACAACTTCCGTCCCGGATTATTTCTATTCGGCCGCATCGGTTATTGAGAGTGACCGGTACCGCTGGGTGATGCGGGATCTCGACCACGTTGAGGCCCAGTTGAA
The DNA here is from genome assembly GCA_035489695.1 of Terriglobales bacterium. Lineage (GTDB taxonomy): Bacteria > Acidobacteriota > Terriglobia > Terriglobales > Acidobacteriaceae > 40CM-3-55-5. Next base: position 2,548 of record DATHJP010000550.1, on the reverse strand, counting down.
GGAAAGATTCGCGCGGCCGGCCATCCGTATTCAGTTGGCATTGAAAAGACTTGTCGATATCGTGGGCAGCTTCACTCTGATCATTCTTCTCTCTCCGGTTTTGCTGCTGACCGCGCTGGCCGTCCGCTTGACCTCGCCCGGTCCGATTGTGTTTTTGCACAAGCGCTGGAGCTTGTGTGAGGGACACTTTGCTTGTTTGAAATTCCGCTCCATGCGGGTCGATCAAAAACAGGTCTTCGACACCAAAGAAGTGACGGAGATTGAGAAGACCGGCACTCTCCTCAAACTAAAGAAGGACCCCCGCCTGACGACCATCGGCTCGTTCATCCGCAAAACCAGCATCGACGAGCTGCCCCAACTGTTTAATGTGCTGAAGGGCGACATGAGCCTGGTCGGTCCACGCCCGCTGGTGCTTCACATGATGCAGCCTTATCCAAAAATTCGACGAGTGCGTTGCATCATGCGGCCCGGAATCACTGGGCTGTGGCAGATCCGGGAGCGGGAAAACAACACCAGCGTAATCGGCATGATGCCCCATGATGTCGACTATTTGCTCAACTTCAGCCTCTGGCTCGATTGCAAAATATTGCTCGCAACTCTTCCGGCAGTGCTATGGGGCACCGGCGCAGTTTAAGAGTATTCATAACAGTTATCGAGGTTGGAGCACACGATGGTTTCTACTTATCGGAAAATTCGACACAAGGCTTCCAAGACATACTTGCGGGCTCCCTTGATCTGGCTGCGTCATCGTGGAATTGATCGCAATGATGTGATGGTCGCCTCTTATCCACGATCCGGTAACACCTGGCTGCGATTTCTGCTGACCAAGATTCTTACCGGTAAATCCGCGGGATTCGACAACGTAAACCAGGTAATCGCCGAGATTGGCATTCACAAAGATGCTTTTCCCTTGCTGCCCGGCGAAGGGCGTTTGATCAAAACCCACGAGCTTTATCGGCCTACTTACAAGCGTGCAATTTACCTGATACGCGATGTCCGGGACGTTCTGCTCTCGCAATATTCCCGTGAAAACGAATTAGGTCTCGTCTGGTGGGCAGATTTCGATGGATACCTGCGTGCCTTCCTGAAAGGAACCATCAACGGATTTGGACCATGGCAAGAGCACATCCCGTGCTGGCTTGATTCACCACTCGCGGAACGCGGCGATTTGATGACCGTGCACTTCGAAGACATGCGTCACAATCCCCAGACTACGCTGGAACAGATACTCGACTTCCTCGGTCTGGAAGTGGATCGTCAGGCAATCGCCGATGCCGTGGCAGATAATACGGTGGAAAAAATGCGTACCCGGGAAAACCGCGCCCAAAAGCTGCACAAGAGTCCACGTGAGGAGGGTCGCTTTGTGCGTCAAGGCGCCGTAATGGGTTGGCGTGAAAAATTGACTGAGGCTCAACTCGAACTCATTGAGCGGCATGCAGGCGAAACCATGATCCGCATGGGATATCCGGCTTGGAAATCAGTCATTCGGGAGCGCTCCAAACAAGAATTGGCAGGAATTAAGGTTTGATCGCCTTCGGTCTTGTGGAGAATCTAAACTCATTCCATCTTTATTGATTTCATGCTTGAGACTCAGGAAAAACTCGAATCATCAGTGTCGGAAGCCGCGCCGGCGCGGCGTGAGACCTCACGCACCCGCTTCGTTCTCCTTCTACTCGCCATTGCGGCCATTGCCTTCAACCGGGCTTACATTTCCAATATCCGGTACGACTGGTTGAATTTGCTTCCGTTGCTGGCAACGCTTTATGTCGGATATGCATTGGTCGCCCTGGACAAGACGTGCGGACATATTGGTTATGTGGCGCGTTGCATATCGGATGATTCCACTCGGCGCAAACCTTTCGGTTCTTTTCTATTTTCCCCGTGGTTTCGTTCTATGCTGCTGCTTCCAGTTTTGTTGCTGGTTGCGGAGTTTGGTTTGCGCTGCATCAGCTATGACCGGGCACTCATGTATGAACGCCATGGAGATCTGCTCTACACTCCGATTCCGAATCAGGAGTACATGGAGAAGATTTCCCTCACCCACTCCCGCACCAACGATTACGGATTACGTGGCGGCCCGTTCAACGCTTCTGGCAAGCAAGTCATCCTTTGCCTCGGCGACTCGGTAACTTACGGATATGGAGTCGATGACGGGCACACCTATCCGGCGGAATTGCAGAAAGCGATGGACCGTGATTTTCCTGGCCGCTTTGTTGTGCTGAACGGCGGTGTGGATGGCTATCCCGTTCCCTTTATCCGCCAGAAATTTCTCTATCTTTGGAATCAGGGGATTCACCCTGATGTGGTCATTGTCGGCTACAGTTTCAATGAGGGCGGGCTAGGCCATCTCGTCGATAGTGATGCGAAGATCAAAGATCAGTTCGCATCCAGAGTGCAGTTGAAAAATCGGGTTCGCAGCATCGCACTCTACAACCTGGTCGTGGAGAACTGGGCGCGTGCTTCCTACAATCGCATGAAAAAGTATATGGTCCCGGGCACCAACAGCCGCACTCTCTCCCAGGAAGACGTCCAGTCCCGGTACCAGAAG
>DATHJP010000549.1:0-3233 GCA_035489695.1 Terriglobales bacterium | reverse complement strand
AATGAACCCTCCCGCAAAACTGAGTGACCTGATCGAGGTCCTACTGCTGGATGACCCGGAACACGTCACGCGTTTCGACCGGCACACCGGACGAATTGTCAGCGTGGAACGATCCATCATGAGCGATGTCGAGGAAGGCGCGGAAGACAGCCTGACCAACGTGCCCGACTGGCAAAAAGAGGAGGTCGAGGTCGCACGTGCCCTATGGGAGGACGCCGGCGAACGCTTCCTTGACCCGCCAGACAAGTTCGATTTTAACGAATACCGCCAAATGGAACGGTTCATCGGCACGCTATCGGACGAGGGGATTGCCGACCAGCTCTGGCTGTACAGCGACAATTAGTTTTCCCCACCGCCTTGACTCAGGGTTTTTGTTACCGAGTTCAGGCCATTGCCTCAGTACAATGTTACCAACACTCAGAGGCAATAAATGGAAACGATCAGCAAAGCAGCACGGAAGGAAATTGTGGAAGCGGTCCGAACCCGGTATGAGCAATCATCAAAGTTGGAAAAGGGGGCAATCCTCAGCGAGTTCACAGCGGTGTCTGGATACCATCGCAAACATGTGATTCGGTTACTGAACCCACAGGCCGAAACGCGAGTGGAGACCGTGATTGAGGGCGAGCGTGTTTATGACGAGGCGGTGAAGGTTGCCCTGATTTTGATCTGGGAAACGGCGGACCGCATCTGTGGGAAACGATTGAAGGCAGCGATTCCGCACCTGATGAATGCAATGGAAAAACACGGGCACCTGGAACTGGGCCCGGAAGTTCGGAAAAAGCTGATTGCTGTGAGCGCAGCAACGATTGATCGAATGCTCACGCCCGTGCGAAAAGGAGCCGGCATACGAAGGAGACGGCGGCTGGCCAAAAAGCTGACCAAAGAGGTCCCGATCAAGACGTTCGCGGATTGGAAGTATCCATTGCCCGGTTTTCTGGAGATCGATTTTGTGGTCCACGGTGGAGGTTCGATGGCCGGAGAGTATCTCCATAGCCTGGTGGCCACCGACGTTTGTTCCGGCTGGGTTGAAGCCGTTGCGTTGTTGGCTCGTGAGCAGACTCTGGTAATTGAGGGACTCACCCGGATTGGCAAGCAATTGCCAGTGACCACGCGGGGAATCGACTCGGACAATGACGGGGCGTTTATCAACGAGACGCTTGCTTCGTATTGCAAACAGGAAGGCGTAATCTTTACGCGATCCCGGCCTCATCACAAAAACGACCAAGCCTGGATTGAACAGAAGAATGGTGCAGTGATTCGTAGAATGGTTGGCCACGCGCGCTTCTCCGGGATCGTGGCCGGACAAGCGTTGGCGCAATTGCTGGGCGCCGTGCGCCTGTACGTGAACTACTTTCAGCCGTCATTCAAACTGCGGGAGCGGATACGCGAGGGGGCGAAAGTTAAAAAATTATATCACCCACCGGCCACCCCCTGTGATCGCTTGCTGGCCCACGAGGCAGTCGATGATGCGGTCAAGGGGACTTTGCGAAAGCAACGAGATCAATTGGACCCGGTGGAACTGCTGCATCGGATTCGGCAAGGGCAGTCTGCGCTGGCGGCGCTGAGCACCGGGGAACCGAGTGACGGTCCCGGTCGAAAGAGCCTGGATCAATTCCTCGCTGGCCTGCCTCAATTATGGCGCTCGGGCGAAGCGCGTCCGACGCATCGGAAAGAGGAGCCGAAAGCCAGATATTGGCGGACCCGAGAAGATCCGTTCAAAGACGTTTGGACCGATATATTGCTTTGGCTTCAGAAGGAACCCGACAGTATCGCCAAGATCATGCTGCAAAAACTGAACGAAAAGTATCCGGGCCAGTTCGGCGGCAAGCTGCTGCGAACACTCCAGCGACGGATCGGAGAGTGGCGGCGGACCATGGCACGCAGACTTGTCCTTGGGGGTGTGGAGGAGTGGAACGATGTGCAGGCGTTTCCGGCGACTGTTCCCCCTGCGGGGCAGGCCGCGCTACGGCTCGCTACGCTCGCCTCCGCACAGCCTGCCCCGCAGGGGGAACAACTATGTGAGGCTGTGGCGAGTGAAACATGAAAAAGCAGCTTCATTTTGATGTCCGACCATGGTAACAATTTGGAATGAGGCAACGGGGTGGGGAAGAATAATTGTCATTGACCAGTAAACCTCGCGCGCCTTGTGTTGGATGGTGTTTTGTTTGTACTGGGCAATGGTTTTGATCCGCTGGGTGTTGTTGGTGGCGAGCGAGTATTCGCGCACGTCCTTCCATTTGCCCCCCGTAGCGCGTGATGGTCATGGTTCCAGCCACGCTGTTGATGCCCTGCCACTCAGCTTGGTGCACCTCCGAGTTGGTCCCTTGCGTTTGGGTGAAAAGAACCCTTCCCAATGAGGTTGCATCGGGATTCTCGACCCTCCAGGTCAGAGTGGGCGATCCGCTCACGGCGAACACGCCGGTGGCGGGATCCAACACGTCAAATTGCTCGCGTGGGTAAACCGCAATTTGGATTCCATTCGCGATTCCCTGAATGTCGACGAGGTTCACTCGCAGTTTGACCTGGCGCAAATCCCCGTTCCTATCGGTTACCACCGATGAGGGATCTCCGCCACGGGCCAAGCTCAGTCGAGCAGGTGAATATGCCGTGCCGTCCAGAACGTCCGCCTGATAAAGCAGGCGTCCGAGCTTGAGGCTCCGCCCTATCGAGCCCAAACTCATCTCCCACCGCAATTTTCCGATATTATTCGTCAACGAGTAACCGTTCGAGCCAGTCACGCTTTGCGGTTGCGCAAACTGAGCGCCCGCAACCGGTGAGAGTGCCGCCGATTGCGCCCGCAGTTTGCCCGGCGCCACTTCCGCGGTATGGATGCTAATCTTGAGGTCGTTCTCGTGCGGTTGCGCCATTAGGAACGAGAACGGCCTCGTCCGCGGACGGCTTGGGGGCGGATGGAGCATCGAAATAAAAGGAGTGTTGGAGATGCAATTGTGTGAGCCCAGTTCACTGCTGACTGGCTGCGTGACGGGCCTGCCGACAAGCGGTCTCCGAACAGTAGTGTTGCCGGGTTTCGTAATTCGAACCGGGAATGAAATGCTCGCTGCAACAGCGGCATTTGCATCGGATCGGCTTGCGGCTCATTGTGAGCCTCACCTCAAAGAAACACAGCTGGGAAGAAAACGAAATTTCAAACCGCCAGCTTTCTTCCACCTTCATTGCGCTGCCGACAACTCTCAACAGCTCTCAACAGCGGAACAAGTGAAACATGCGATTCT
>DATHJP010000548.1:0-3458 GCA_035489695.1 Terriglobales bacterium | reverse complement strand
ACTGCAGGTGCAAGTCGCGCATGCCCGGGATCACGGTCGTCTGGGTTCCGGTGCAGTCCGGGTTCACCGAGTACGTGCCCGTGCCCGGTCGCCAGCCCGGCGCCAGGTTGCCATTGGTGGCAACCGCGTCTACTTGTGTCAGATTCCCATTGCCATCAAACGTGGTTTTGGCGAGGCCATCAATTAGAAGATAGACCCGTCCGGCAGGAAGATGGTGCCGAGGATGGTGATGGCGTAGGTGCCCCGGATGGTTGAATTGCTGCACGCGCTGGCGTGGGCCGTCGAGGTTAGCGATGCCGCCAGAGCAAGAGTTAGCAAGAACAGTGAAATTCGGAATTTCAAGGTAAGCCTCCAGAATTATTTTCAAGGCAGAGATCAAATCTCTACGTCCGGCTGCACCATCGCATGACTTCCGGCAACGCCGCTCGACTTGAGATCTCACCGATGCAGATCGGCTGCTCGATTTCGGTCCATGATTCTCTCATGCAAGGAAAATCAAGGTTCCAGGCAGAAGTCGAGCGCCTGAAGTGGATTCTTGATCTATCGCGCGCTGGCAACCTCCTCTTTCTCCTGGACGAAGTATTGGGCGGCACGAATTCTCGCGACCGCTATTTCGGCGCTAGAGCGATTATTGAACAATTGGCTGGTAATGGCGCGCTCGGATTTGTAACGACTCACGATCTCGCACTTACCGAGATCGTCAAAACTCTCGATGGCAAGGCGATCAATGTGCATTTTGAAGAACACTATAAGGATGGGGAGATGAGATTTGACTACAGAATGCGGTCTGGTGTCCTGACTCACACGAATGGCTTGGACGTGATGGCGGCGTTGGGAATTTTGCCAGAGTCGAGGACGACTGAAAGTAACGTCACGATGCCAAGCGCGAGACCCACTATCGACTGAGTCTTTTCCAACTCCTGGATTGTCGCCTATCCGGAAGCTATCGGTTAGTTGGCGAAAAATCGCCATTACAGCAACAACCCCCTAGTTGGTGTAACCGCAGGCGGCGCTACGCCGAAACCCTCGCAAACTGAACCGCTTGGGGGATACGAAAAGCTGGGAACGACCAATCCCGAATCGTCGGGGCGCGAGAGACGATCCAGGATGATCTCAAAGTGCTGATTGCAGCGAAACTTAGTTTTATCCCTATAAGGCGGGTCAGTTCTGTCGGAGTCCTGTTCCAAATCCCATCGCTGATATGGTGCCGTTATTGCAAGTTCGCTACAGCACTGCTGAGATGGAAGAACTAGCGGCTTTCTTCTCGACTCCCTACGAGAAGTATGACGCGGAACTGCCTAAAATCCACCGCAAAACGATGGAGACTCTGAACCGGAAGATGCGGCCCCTCATTCGAAACAGTGTCGAACGTGTCCGCACGGATCGGCGAGATGAAAAGAGCGCGATTCCATAAGTAGGACGCGGGTGCCTGCATTGCGAGAAAATCTCATCTATCATTGAAGACCAATGCCTCGACTCATGTCCACTCGGACTGCGATTCGCGATTCTGGCAAGAACGCTACTTTGACGAAATTTGCTTCCCGCAGTTCACCATAGCAATCATCGGGGACCTGGAGTCTGTGTCCCGCTATCGTCATGTAGCAAATTCCGTATCTTGACTTCCAAACGCTGTTTGGTCCACCTTCTAGTACTTCCACCATCTGTCCTTCGATGTCGGTAGTGATCCTGCTGTAGGCACGTAGCTGCATTATCCAACCCCAGGTCGCGAAAAGAATCAAAGCGACAGCGAATAGCCCCCGCACGCCAAACCAAACTGCAGCAACGCACATCAAGCTGAAGATGATCGGAGGAGCCGAAGACCGCCAGCCGATCATGCCTTTCGCGTCTCTCAATTCGTCTTCTGTGATAAGTCGCTGCATGCGCTGATGTCGCCAGTTATGAGTTGGCTATTTTCGGAGCCGTCCTAAATGCTAATTGGCTTCCACCTCTGCAACCCAGGGGACAGGTCCGGGTGATGGTAACTGTAAAACCCGTCTCCCCGCAGGGTTAGGACTCTATGCGACGCCTTAGCGGGATACCTCTTGTCAACTGGTACGTCAGAATGCGGGAGGTTGATAAATAACAACCATTGGTCGCTCCCCTTATTGTCTGGGCGAGTCCGCAGAGTCGCACCAAGATCAAATTCAAAGGCGCATTCAACTTTCCGGGGCGAGATCGACAATCGAGTGAGTTTCTCGCCCTTGAGAAATGCTGCTGCACGACACGCGCTGCGTTCGGTGGAATTGTCCCCGATGCGCTTTCCCTTGGAGAAAATCTCCCAGTTGCAGGAGTAAATCCATAGATGCCATTCTCCATGTACATACAGTCCTCTGCGCGCCAAACTCTCCCGAACCCGTGCGGAACAATCCTTGCTAGCAACCATCGGCTCACGAACTTCCAGATGCGGCCTTCCGAAGTGCATGTCAAGCATCAAACCATAACCTACTCGCGTACCCCAGCAGGGCTTTCCGTAAATCCTTCTAAACGCTCTCTCAAAAACTAGCGAAACCGGCATTTGCGACAGTCTAGGCGAGAACGCCATCAAGATCAACGTTCCTAATTATGTAAGTCACGTCAATGCCCGTGACTTTGACGTATGACATTACATTGCAGCCACCCCCAGGCTTCTTTCTGTGTTCCAGCCTTCCCAGTCGGCCGCTGACGTCGCCATTGACGGCAACCTAGCGTTGGTTGCGGCAGTCGATCAGGGCCAGGTCATTGGGGATATTAGCAATCCTGTGCAGCCCAAACAAATTGGGCAGGGATTGTTCCTCCGTTTATGGTAAGAGCGGTTGCCCTGGCGAGTTCGATCGCAGTGCAGAACTCCATTGCTTATGTGGGAAGCGCAGGCGGCAATCCAGTCTGTTCGTCCGTGGCGTTTTGGCTGGTTTCCCACTCGTGCAGGTGGATATTTCGCAGCTAGGAACGTGATCAACATTTTCCAGCAGCCTGCGGCCCTTGGTGGTGGGCTAAGGGCCCGACGCAGCGGACATAATCGGTCTTCGAAAGATTCACTTCCGAGGAAATGGCGAAGACACACCGTTCACTAGGTGCCCGGTAATATCGAACCGCTTTCGCCATCTTCTCCAAAAGGTAAGCAGGCGGATTACGTCTTTGCTTGGATGACAAAAACGCTCAGAATCGCTTTGGCTTGCGCGGTAATGATCGCCGTCGCATGTGTGTGCATTACTCCAGAATTGGACGAGACTGATGAACTACTGCAGATGCGATATTTCCTAGCTTGCACAAAGGGACATGGTGCCTCTGTCGAGCAGCTTTCCGCTATCACTGCTCCTTTTACCTGCCTCCCGAGTACGTTGGTTATTCTTCATTTCTCGAAATCACCACGAGCTGAACTCACCTGTACACGGCGTTGCTAACCTCGGGCCCGAAGTCTTCGGCGACCTTTGTCGGCAATGGCGTTGAGGTCTCGCTGTAAGTGCCGGATTTGAATAATA
>DATHJP010000547.1:0-12017 GCA_035489695.1 Terriglobales bacterium | reverse complement strand
CCGAGATCGACGAGGCGCTGGGCGAGAAATCCTATCCATCGCTACTGAATGTTCCAGAAAAGATTGATATCGTGAACATTTTTCGCCGTCCGGAATACGTGGAACAAATCGTGGATCAGGCGATCCAGCTCAAAGTTCCCGTAATCTGGATGCAGGAATCTGTCATCCATGAGAAGGCCGCAGAGAAGGCACGCCAAGCGGGGATTTTCGTGATCATGGACCGATGCATCCTGAAGGAACATCGGGCGCGCATCGCCTGACCGAGGCCAATCGCAACGAAATCATCTGTAAGTAAATTATGAATTGCGCTGCATGGCGCGGATCATAATCACGGTGGCGTCGTCGTGGAGCCCCGCTCCATTGGCAAACGAACGGACGTCGGCGAGGATGCTCTCCTCGGACGCCTCAGGACGCAAGAGATGCTCCTGGAGACGGCTTGTACCGTATTCCTCGTCCGCGGGACTGACCGCCTCGGTGATGCCATCACTGTAAAACACCAGGCGCGAGTGCTCGGGAAGATTCACTTTCACTTCTGAGAAGCTGCCAAAACCTAGTCCGAGCGGCATGCCGCGTTCGTTGTCGAGGGAACGCGCTCCGAGATCGTCCACCAGAATCGGCCGCAAATGTCCGGCATTGGCAAAGGTCAGAGTGCGGGTTGCCGGGTCGAGCACCGCGTAAACCATTGTGACGAACTTTCCGGAAGGGAAATCCTCAACCAGCAGTCGATTCAGATGAGTCAGTACTTCGCCGGGACTGCAGCGGGCTTCGGCCAGGGAACGAAGCATGCCACGGGTTGAGGACATGAGCAGCGCCGCGGCCGTGCCTTTGCCGGAAACGTCGGCCAGCACTAGTCCCCAGCAGCCATCATCCAGAGCGATGAAGTCGTACCAGTCTCCACCAACCGCACCTGCGGAAATGCTCAGTCCTGACACTGCGAATCCGGGAATGTATGGCGAACTCTTGGGGAGCAGCGCCTGTTGGATAATGCGCGCCTCCTGAGCGTCGCGCGTCATGGTTTCGCGTGCCGACCGTTCGTGTTTAAACAGTTGAGCGTTATGCACCGCTACGGCCATGTGGCTGCAAAGGGCCTGTAGAAGTCTGAGTTGCTCGGCGGGAAACGCGTCGAGCTCGTGATGCGAGGCGGAAAACACTCCGACTAAACGTCCCTGGAAGTTCAGAGGGATGGCCACTTCGGACAGCGTGGTGTGTTCACACGCAATGTAATACTGATCTTTGCGGACATCAGGGGCATAGCGCATTTGACCGGTGGCGGCAACGTAACCCACCATGCCTTCTTTGCCGACCTTGAGCCGCTGGCCTTTGTCGTGAAGCGTGCAGCCATGAACTCCGGCTAAAACTACTTCGGCGTTTGCCTCGTCGTGCAGATAGACGTTAGCTTCGACGCATCCGAACGAACTGGCTACGTCATTCACAATCTGGTCGATGAGTTGATCCAAGTCCAGGATTGACGTGATTTTCTGCGCCGCTTTCTGCAGCTTAAGCAGGTCTTCGACCTGCTCAATGTGAAGCGGGCGAGCCCCAGCGTGATCCAGTGGGGCTATGCGCGGACTAGTTGCCATACGGGTAGCCTTCCGAGGAAACTCTGCTTGTATAAGATGCCCGCCTGTATGTCTAAGATTCTGTTTTAGAATCCGCCTTTTTGGGCCTGGAAGGCCGAGAACGGCGGCTTTTGATTTCCTCCAGACGCTGGCGAAGCTGTTTTTCCGCGCCTTCGTTCGTGGGTTCGTAATAGACGCGATCGCGCAGATTGTCTGGCAGGCACTGCATGTCCGCAACTTTTCCCTGAACGTCGTGGGCGTACTGGTAGCCCTGACCGTATCCCAAGCCTTTCATTAATCCAGTGGGGGCATTGCGTAAATGAAGTGGAACGGGTTCGGCGGCGGTTCGTTCTACATCTTGCTGCACAGCGCCATAAGCCAGGTATAGAGCGTTGGACTTAGGTGCGAGTGCGAGATAGACCACGGCTTGCGCCAGCGCCAGGTTGCCTTCCGGCATGCCAATAAAATCCACTGCATCCCGTGCCGCCATGCAAAGGGAGAGCGCATTCGGATCGGCAAGTCCGATGTCTTCCGCTGCCATGCGCACTACGCGACGCGCAATGTAAAGCGGGTCTTCACCGGCTTCTAGCATTCGTCCCAGCCAGTAGAGCGCGGCGTCGGGATCGCTGTTTCGCACCGACTTATGCAAGGCTGAGATGAGGTTGTAATGCTCCTCGCCGGCTTTGTCATACAGCAGAATCCGTTTCTGAACCGCGTCCTGAACTATCTCATCTGTGATCTCGATACCAGATTCTTTGCCGGCACGTCCTCGAGCCAGCGTGGCGGCCACCTCCAGGACGTTGTAGGCACTACGGGCATCGCCACTGGAGTAGGAAGCGATCTTTTGCAGCACATCTTCGGACGCGGTCAGCTTCATCGTCCCTAAGCCGCGTTCTTCATCGGCTAAAGCTCGTTTGAGCAGAAGGACGACCTGCTCCTCTGTCAACGGCTTGAGTACGTAGACTCGGGTGCGGGAAAGCAGAGCTGAAATGATTTCGAAGGAAGGATTTTCCGTTGTTGCACCAATCAGGCGGATGTTTCCTTTCTCCACGTGAGGGAGAAACGCGTCCTGCTGCGCCTTGTTGAAGCGATGGATTTCGTCGATGAAGACAATCGTGCGCGTTCCATACTGCCGGCCTCGTTCCGCCTCCGCCATTACCTGCTTGATTTCTTTGATTCCGACGAGTACTGCTGAGAATTCGATGAACTCCGCTTTGGTCATGTGCGCAATGATTTGTGCCAGCGTAGTTTTCCCGGTTCCGGGAGGTCCCCAGAAGATGAGCGAGCCTGTATCGTCGCGCTCGATCTGAGTACGCAGCGGTTTGCCGGGCGCGACCAGATGTTCCTGACCGACAAATTCATCCAGCGTGCGAGGACGCATGCGATCGGCCAGGGGTCGACTGGTGTCGCCAGGTTTGTCAGCCGGCGGGATGGATTGGAAAAGACTCATAGGCAGAATTTCCGATTTTCAATTTCCAATTGCCAATTTAAGAAGCAAAGCCGGCCGAGATCGGCAATTGGCACCGGAAATTGGAAATTGGAAATCGGAAATCGAATTCATGCTCTCTTTCTTGCCGCTTCATACAGCACAATGCTTGCTGCCACGCCCGCATTCAGCGACTCAACGCGTGAGGAGTGGGGAATCACGATCAACTCGTCCATCTGCGAAACCAGGTCGCGTGGCAATCCCGCGCCTTCGCCGCCTATAAAGATGACGAGAGAACCATCGAGCTTTGCCTGATCCACCGGACTCCCTTTGTGCGACGAAGTACCGATCAGTCGTAGACCCTGTTCGCGAAAACGTGCCACGGCGTCGTTGAGGTTGGTCCGCGCTATTGGCAGCCTAAAGACCGACCCGGCCGAGGCACGAACCACTTTCGGATTGAAGGGGCTGACCGTCCCCTCTCCGAGAACAACAGCCGCAGCGTCGAAAGCTTCGGCTGAACGTAGTATCGTCCCAAGATTTCCAGGGTCTTGAACTCCAGCAATCGCCAGCAAAGGGCCGGATTGCGCTTTAGCTAAGACATCATCCAGCGAGAATTCCTTCCACCGAACCAGCGCTGCCACTCCTTGCGGCGACTCGCTGGGGACCGCGGTTGCGAACAGTTTGTCTGGAAGAAGGAGGGTCTCCACATGGGCGCCGATTTGTGGCAACAGGCGCTCAGCCCTGTTTTCTGCGGATTGGCTGAAGAAAACGGCACGAAAACGCAGGCCACTTCGAATCGCCTCTTCGAGGATACGAGCGCCTTCGATGGCGCAATAGCCATCCGAAGTGGGTTCGCCGCGTGCGAAGGCTTTTCGGAGCTCCTTGACGAGGGCATTGTGTCGTCCCTCGATACGCCGTAAACGGCCCTGATGGCTACTAGTGCTGGCTGTCTTCACTGAGTGGTCCCGGACAAAAATCATACGCGTCTTTCAATCGTGGTGCAGGGCACGCGAAGTTTCTAAACTGTCTCGGCTTGCGGCGCTTCCTCGTGTTATGTTAGCGTTCGCGGTTTCGGGACGTCCTGTCAGAGGGAAGTGGTGTGCGCGCAGAAATTGTCAAGATTAACAGTCAGAAGCCGGAGTCATCACTCATCCAGTATGCCGCCGACCAGATCCGAGCCGGCCAGGTACTGGGCATGCCCACCGACACTTTTTATGGGCTAGCCGCCGATCCGTTCAATTTGCGCGCAGTGGACCGCGTCTACGAGATCAAATCGCGCGCACGGCACAAGCCGCTGTCGTTGCTGATTGCCAGCACCGATGACGCCGAGGAGTTGGCCCAACCTCTGCCCGACGAATTCTATGCGCTCGCCCGCCGTTTTTGGCCGGGTCCGCTGACTATCATTGTGCGAGCGTCTTCGCGGCTTCCGCTGAAAGTTACCGCCAATACTGGCAACGTGGCGCTGCGGGTTCCGAACTCCAAGATTCCTTTGGCGGTGGTGCAGGCAGCAAGAATTCCCATCACCGCGACCTCTGCGAATCTGAGTGGCGCGGCGGAATGCACGACCGCGGAAGCGGTGCGCGACCAACTACAAGAACGCATTTCGATCATCGTGGATGGCGGCACTTCACCGCGTGAGGTGGCCTCTACCATCGTGGACCTCACCGACGAGGAAGCACGCTGGCGCATTATGCGCGAGGGCGCGATTCCTGCTCCGGAGATTTCTGAATTCTTCGCGCAAGGATGATGGAATCCGCGCCCCACCGGCGTTTTCCCGGGCACAAGTGGTTGCGACTGCTGGCTCTGGCAGTTGCAGTCGTGCTCATTTATCTAACATCGGTATGCCTGCACATAGTCCAAGAGGCCTCACAACAGGAAATTCATCCCGCGGATGCGATCGTAGTCTTCGGCGCTGCCGAGTATGCCGGGCGTCCGTCTCCTGTATACCGCGCCCGCCTGGATCACGCTTTTGAACTTTTCAAGCGCGGCATAGCGCCGGTCGTCATCGCCACGGGAGGCGCGGGTGACGATCTTCACTTCACTGAGGGCGGCGTAGGACACGACTACCTGATGCGTCGTGGAATTGCCGAGCCTAACCTGATCGCCGAAACGCAAGGCTCGGATACCGCGCAGTCCGCCGAACGTGTGGGAGTGATCATGCGCGCTAATCACATGCATAGTTGCATCGCTGTCAGCGACGAGTATCACGTCTTCCGTATCCGCAAACTGTTGGAGAGGCAAGGAGTGAAAGTGTATGTCGCGCCCCGTCCCGATTCCCGTCCACGTTCAGTTTGGCAGCGAGGGCTGGCAGTGCTTCGAGAGGCAGTTAGTTATATGGCGTGGCAGTTACATATTCCCGGCTAAAGTTTCTGGTTTCCTGTTTCCAGAAACCAGAAACTCGCTTTCAATGCCAGCCCATTCTCTTCCTCAATTCCGTGACGTGGGCCACGTGATGCTGACCGTGCCAGGAATAAAGTGCCAGGTTCTTTTCCAGCGGCACGATGCCAGGCTCTGGGTGGCGGAAGCTTCGTTTCCAATCCTCCGGCTTAAGAGAGCGCAATAAACGAACCCATCGCGCGTGCAATGATTCCAACAAAGCCAACGACACTTCCAGCGGCGTCGACTGCGTATCCTGCAGCTGGGCCCAGCGATCTTCCATGTAAGGCTTGATGGTCGGCTCGTCTTCGGTAAGCGCGAGCTTGAAACGCACGTAGGCATTCAAATGGCTGTCAGGCAGGTGATGGACTACCTGACGCACCGTCCAACCTCCATCGCGATAAGGTGTTTCGATCTGCTGCCGAGAAAGACCGTTGACTGCGGCTCGCAGAGCTGCCGGTGTCTGCTCAATCTCGCTGATAAATTTCTCGCGCTGTTTTTCATCCGGGGAACCACTGAACGCGAACTTGCCGATGGGGAAACGCGGGTCGCTCATTCTCGCCTCCGTGGATATACAGCACACCATCCAGATTAACGAATGATGCGAAAAGCTGCTGAAAATATGACCGTAGCGCCGGCGTCCCGCAGGCTCTTAGGGACAAAGCGGTAGAGCACGGCCAGGAGGCGGTTAAAGGCTTCAACCACAAAGGACACGAAGGTACACGAAGGAGATGCTAAGCGACTAAGATTCCTTCGTGTAACTTCGTGTCCTTCGTGGTTAGTGGTTTAAACTCGCTTAACAGTACGGAAATAACTATCTAACCAACGCAAAAATGCGCACCGGTCCACCCGAGCCGCCTTCCAATTTCATGGGCGCGACCACAACGATGGCTCCGTGGGTGGGCGCACGATCCAGATTGGCGACGTTTTCCAGATGATAAAGACTGTGCGCCAGCGTGTATTGGTGAACCGCGAAATCTTTGGACGGCCCGTGGTCGATGCTCAGCGTGTCAATGCCCAGTCCCAGGACGTTGCGTCCTTCGACGAGAAATTTGGCCGCATCCGAGGAATAACCGGGGAAATGCATGACGCCTTTGGCGTCGGCGTTACGATAATTTTTTGCTGAATTCCACCGCGAATCCCATCCAGTGCGGGTGATGACCACTGCTCCCGGCGGGATCTGCCCGTTCCCCTGTTCCCAGCGGGCGATGTCTTCAACCGAAATTTGGTAATCGGAGTTGTTCTTCACGTTTGCGGTAACGTCCAACACCACCAGCGGAGCAATCAGCCGCTCTGGAGGAATTTGGTCCACAGTCCACGTTCCCTTGGCGAAGTGCGCCGGGGCATCGATGTGAGTGCCAAAGTGTTCCGGCAAACAGATATTACGCAAGAAATATTTATCCTTTTCGATGGTGGCGACCGTCTTCACCTGGTAAACCGGTTTTTCTGACACCTCGAAGGTGGGAACCTTTGCGTTCACCGTGTGAGTCAGGTCCACGATGGCACGAAAGCCCCCAGGTTGCGCTGCGTCTGTATGGCGCTGCGCGAACAGGAATAAGGCTAAAGCCAATACATAACCGATAACAAAAGTTTTAATCTTCATCAGTCTTGTAATAGATGCCGCTCCACCTTCCAGAGCTGCTCCTTTTATTCTGCTTTGCGAGGGGAGTTACCTTCAAGGAACTACAGGACATGGCCTGTTGGAATTCGGGAAAAGATGACGGAAGTATTCGCGCAGCAGAAAATTTCGCAGAGACTCAGGCGGTGCCGGAGAATGAGTATGGTTTATGCGCTCGCAATCCCGAAAGCCGCAACCGCCGATAAAAGAGTGCTCAAAAAATTGACAGAATCGTTATTGAGCATTCCGCGGCGTTGTAGAGATGCGCCCAGATAGCTATCGGCGATCATGCCGAGCACCGCAGCCATCACCGAAATGCCCAACCACTTCCAAGGCAATAGGCCTCCGACAACACAGATCAAGCTAACGATGGTTGCGGCTGCCATACCGGCCAGCGTTCCCTGCGGACTTACGGCTCCGTCGTTTCCCGCTGGCACCTTCTCCCAATTTGTAATCAGATAAGCCTCCTCGTTGCTGGCTTGTCCGACTTCGCTGGAAACTGTGTCCGCAGCGGCCTCGGATAGGGATGCAGCCGCAGCCAGCAGAAAAATCGCGTTCTTGCCGAGAAGCGAATAGAGAAATACGCAGCCAACGGCTACCCCAAGATTTGCCAGAACCTGGGATGCGCTTCTGCCATCCTGCTTCTCAGCGATCTTTAGTCTCTGTTTTCTTTGCGCCCCAAAGCGAGTCGTAAGCCATGCCAAAACAAAGACAGACAATAGAGCGACGATGGCGCCGGGGCCAGCACACGCATAAAGCAGGAAGCAAACGAGAGCTCCTGCCAGGGCTCCCGATCGGCTGACCCCGCGGATGTAACGCGCAACCGCGGTGAAGACGATAGTCACCGCAAGCGCTGGCCAAATGCGCGACTCCCAGTTTGCAAATAGCCCAAGGCCGTCTCCGATGCTTGTTATGCCTAACATTTTCAATTAAAAGGGACTGGTGGTTTTGTCTTACCAAACCGCACCGTTAACACTAGCTATAGTTGTGGACCGCCCTAGTGCACCATTTCTGGTGCTTTTACTTTGGATTACCCCAATGATCTTGGTGCATCAAAGCTCCGGTAGTAGTCTAAACTCACTAGCCTGGCGCGGCTCTGGCGCCGTTACCAGTTTGCGGGGTGAACTATGGCGGCTTCGGTTTGGTCTGGGTATCTTACATTTGGTTTGATCTCCATGCCGGTGCGTCTGTTCTCAGGCGCCCGCAGTTCGGGCATCTCTTTCCACATGCTGCATCGCGATGATTTGCAGCGCATCAAGCAGCAACTCTATTGTCCCGCGGACAATCGGGTCGTGGAACGCAGCGAGATTGTGAAGGGCTACGAGTATCGCAAGGACGAATACGTGGTCGTGGAACCGGAAGAGATCAAAAAAATTGAACCCAAGACCGCGAAGACCATGGAGATTCTGGAATTCGTGAAGTCCAGCGAAGTTGATCCGGTGTTCTTCGAATCATCGTATTACATGCTTCCTGAAGAAGCTGGCCGGCGGCCATATGCGCTGCTCACCACCGCGCTGGAAAAAAGTGAATATGTTGCCATCGCCAAACTCACTATGCACAACCGCGAATACACGGTTTTTCTGCGGCCGCATGAAGGTGGACTCATGCTGCACACCATGTACTACGCCGAGGAGGTCCGCAAAGTCGAAGGATTTGGCGCTCCCGATATCGAACTCAAAGACGCCGAAGTAAAGGTAGCGCATCAGCTGATTGAGGCCTTGGCCGCTGATTGGGATCCGGAGAAATACCATGATACTTTCCAGGACAATTTGAAGAACCTCATTGAAACCAAACTGCAAGGCGGCAAGATCGCGGAAGTGGAGAAACCCAAGAAACTCGCTCCAGTAGTGGACTTGATGGCTGCTTTGAAACAGAGCCTGGCCGACATGGAAGGGAAGAAGAAGCCGGCGGCGGCTACGCGCGAGGCGGCAGCGTCAGGGAAGAAATCTCGCGCACGGGGGTGAAGGGCAGCATCCCAGCATTAAGCACTCAGCATTCAGCCGTCGCGTCCCGATGTGATCTTACAAGCGCCTCCGTCAGCAGCGTCCTGCAACTTAATCCGCTTCTCACCGCATCCACTCTCTTAACAGAGCCAGGATCATCATGGGCCTGACCGTCAAGTTTCATCACTAAATACTAAAGGCTGACGGCACGTCGCTGGCGCATATCCTCGCCAGCCGTTAGAATGAAAAATTCCTCAGAGAACAGTGTGATTAAATCGATTTCCCAGGTTGGGGTGCTGATGAGTCAGTCGTTAATGGGCCGCGTATGGGCGGCTCTGGTCCTCACTCTGATTTGTACCAGTTGCGGAGATACCTTCCGGCCTGTGGCAACTCCCATTTCGCCTCCTCCACCTGATCCATCCAGTTTTCACTACGTCCTGGTAATCAGCAGCAACGGTCCTTCCAATCCTGGATCGAGTACGCGGATCGACGTTTCCGGTGATACCAATGCCGGGGTCGCCAAGCTTGGACTTGGTCCAGTGCACGCAGCCCTGCTTCCCAATGCTGCGCGAATTTTCGTAGCCAACAGCTTGGAAAATACCGTGTCGTCGTATTTGCCTACCGACGTCACTTCAGTGACCACGGTCAGCTTACCTGCTTCCGCAGTGCCGGTGTTCGTGCATACCACGCAGAATGACGCCGTGTACGTCGCGAATTCTGGAAATGCGACGGTATCTGCAATTTCAACCAGCAGCAACGTAATCACAAACACTATTTCGGTAGGAAACAATCCGGTCGCTTTGGCCGAAACCCCTGATGCAAAGAAGCTGTACGTTGTGAATCAGGGCAGCGATTCCGTTACCAGCATCAACCTCATTGATAAATCGGTGAATGCCACGATCGGTACGGGAACATCGCCGGTGTGGGCGGTGGCGCGTTCTGACAGCGCTAGAATCTACGTCCTCAACCAGGGAAGCGGAACAGTCTCGTCCATCGACACTTCATCGGAGGCATTCGCCAACGTGGCGGTGGGGGCGGGCGCCAATTTTATGCTGTATGACAAGGGCCGCAACCGCTTGTATGTAACCAACCCCATTGCGCACACCTTGACCGTCCTGAACGCCGCAGTCGATCCACCGGCCTCTTTGGCGACGATTGATCTGACTGCTGGGACCAGTCCAGCGTGCCCCGTGGCGTGCTCGCCGGTGTCAGTCGCGGTGCTCCCCGATGGCAGCCGGGCTTATGTCGTCAGCTATGTACCGGGCAGCGACCCGCTCAGTTCACAGGTGACCGTGATTGATACGCAGTCCTACGCGGTGAGGAAAGTGATTCCGTTAAGTTCGGTGAACATCGATTCCGTGAACCCGACGGGATGCTCTACGGCTCGCTTCCGGTTGTTTACCGTCGCGGGCAGCGACGGTTCAAGAGTATTCGTGTCGAATTGCGATGCGGGGGGCACGAAGATAATTCTTACCTCCACTGACAGTCTGGTTGGAGATCTTAGCGGTAATGCTTTGCTGATCCCAGCGCCCTCCAGTTCATTCCCACCGACGAACACAGGCGAGCAGCCTCCGCCACAGAACCCGGTGTTCATTCTGGCAGGACCTTGATTCCTGATTGTTTTCTTGTCTGAGACGAAATTGGCGGGGGCTTCCTGGCTTTATTGTTTCGCGGCCGCTGCCCGTTCTCCCTGCCGACGCCGGTTATAGCGCAGGGCAATGTTCATGAATACGTTCCCGCTGGCGGTTTCAAAACAGATCACCAGGGCTTCGGTGTCTTCGCTGCTCTTGGAGCCGTGTTCCAAAGTGTGAAGCACAGGGGGATGCACTCGGAAATGAAAGCCCTGGTCGTTTAGCGCGGTGATTGCGTTGCCGGTCACCTGGTTAGCCAGTTCGCAAACAGTTTCTCGTACCAGTTCGTCCGACTCCGGCAACTCGCTGGCAGCGAAGCGGCTGGCCACACGCACTGCTGTATCCGGATCCAAGTCAAAAATAATGCGTCCTTCGATATCGCCGGTCACCGAAATGAGCGCGGCAACGCCCTTGCGGCGATAGGCCTCCTCGTCCATGCTGAGGTTTCCGATCGACGTAGGAGACTGTAATCCCTGCGCCAGCACCGCATCCGCGGCGTTAATGAAGGGCTGAATTAACTCCATTTTCATTTTCAGGCTCCTGCGCCGGCGGCCACGGTTCCATCTTCACCCAAAACGTACTTGATGACCTCGTACAGCACTTCCGGTTTGACCGGTTTCTGCACGAAGTGGCGAGCTCCGCGTTGCAGTGCGGCTACGATGTTTTCCTGATAGCCAACGGAAGACACCATCACAATGCGAGCTTCGGGATGCTGGCGTACGATTTTTTCCGCGGCCTCGATCCCTTCCATCTGCGGCATGTTGATATCCATCAGCACGATGTCGGGATGGGTACGCTCGTATTCGGTGATAGCGGTCATGCCATCGCCTGCTTCTCCGGCAAGCTGACCACCGAATGTCTCGATCATGCGGGCCAGGTTTTTGCGGGCGAATACGGAATCGTCCACCACCAGGTAGCGGATGGGTTGACCGTCTTTGCTGCGTTTAACGGGTGAAAACTGCTCCATATACTCCTCCTGCTGATTCAATTCAATTTGGTGCGTTTATTTCGTCCCTCCGGGACTCGTTCTCTTTGCCGCCTACCCAGGGCTTGCGCCCTGGGCTAAATTCTTCCGCCCCTTCGGGGCTTGGCTTTCTTTGCTGCCTACCCAGGGCTTGCACCCTGGGCTAAATCTTCCGCCCCTTCGGGGCTTGGCTTTCTCTGCTGCCTACCCAGGGCTTACGCCCTGGGCTGCACTATTCCCGCCCCTTCGGGGCTTGCTCGATTAACTCTGCTGTCGCGCGATTAACTTCCAGTCGCGCGATTAACTTCCTGTCGCTCGACGGAAATTAGATTCGTCCCACTCCTGCCGCTTTGTCGCCGGTGCCGGATTCCGATAAGCCTCCGTTTTTTCGATCAATGGTGCACTGCGCCTGCAACGTATTTGCCAGGACATCCAAACCCACAACCCGCACTGCGTAGCCACGCTCGATGGCAGCTTTGGGCATGCCAAAAACTACACAG
>DATHJP010000546.1:0-18520 GCA_035489695.1 Terriglobales bacterium | reverse complement strand
AAGGTCGGTTGGGATAAGGAGAGATGGAGATTCCTGTTCAGCTCTTCGACGTCGGAGATCGGCGGGCGACAACTGAAATCGGAACAGATCACTGCAACTGTTTTTCCAGCCTTAATCGCGGGCAAAGCAGGGATGGTTTTCGCCAGTGCAGGCGGCAAATTTTGCGGGACGACTTTGCTCGAAGCGAACTTCAGCACAACTTGATTGAGTGCGGGAATCCTTGCTGCAGCGGAATAAAGTCGATCCGCTAGTTCATCCTCCCCGATGATCACAACTTGGTTATGCGGCTGCGATACATGGATCGCGGCAATCCCATAGGTTGCAGCAAAAATTCCATACTGTCCTGCTAAACCGGCCAGGACTTCCATAGTCTGCTCTGTCTTGTCACGATAGCTTTG
Organism: Terriglobales bacterium; assembly: GCA_035489695.1. Classification (GTDB taxonomy): domain Bacteria; phylum Acidobacteriota; class Terriglobia; order Terriglobales; family Acidobacteriaceae; genus 40CM-3-55-5. The sequence continues at coordinate 18,122 of DATHJP010000546.1, read as the reverse complement.
GTCGTTGGTATAACCATAAAGCCGTTGCAGCACGATGGCGGCGACAGAATTGCCGGCGGGAGTCGGCGAGTCCTGGAATGGCTTCCGTCGCGTTCCAAGAACACCAAGCAATTTTTCTTCTCCGCCGGTGGGCTTCTCCGTATCAAAAAAACCTCCAGACACTGGATCGAAGAAACGATCCACCATGGTATCGGCGATGCGATGCGCGAAATTGAAATAGCTGAGGTCGGAAGTGGTCTCGTACGCGTCCAGACAAGCTATCGCCGTGAAAGCATAATCGTCGAGCAGGCCCGCAATCTGTCGGGACTGCGCGGCAGGATCCGAATAGGCTATGACATGGACCAGCCCATTTTCTGTCGACCAACCTTCGGCCAGCACGCGGTCCAGGGATCGCAGCGCAAAATGCTGGGCAGTCGCCAATTTGAGCGCCCGGGCCGCCTGCAAGTAGGCGGACACGCACATTGCATTCCATCCGACGTAGACAGTCTTGTCCACATACGGAGTGGGCCGTTTCAGCCGAGCCGTGTACATCTTTTCTTTGGCCGACTGCAGCAGCGTCTCCACCCGCTCCAAAGGCATGCTCAGTCTTTTGGCGATTTCTTCAAGGGGAGCTCGTACGTACAACACGTTCTTGGCGGGATTGTGATGCATTTCGCCGATTTCGTTAATGTCATAGTGAAGGCAAGCAACACTGGCTTCTTCTTCAGTGAGAACGGCGCGGGTCTCTTCCATCGTCCAGGTGAAATAATCTCCGTCATCATCCATTGAGTAGTCTGCGTCCTGAGAAGCGTAGAAGCCTCCGCGCTCACGATCGGAGAGCCATTCCTCCATCCAACGAATGATGTCACGGGCCACGTTGGCGAAGAACTCTGAACCGGTGGCCTGAAAGGCGTGCACGTAATTCTTCAGCAGTTCGGAATTGTCGTAGCACATTTTCTCGAAGTGCGGCACCACCCAACGCTCGTCTACCGAGTAGCGATGAAATCCACCAGCGAGCTGATCGTAAACGCCGCCGCGTGCCATCTTTTCCAGCGTAGTAACGAATACGTTTCGTAAGTTCTCATCCCCTGATCGCGCGTATTGATCAATCAAAAGATCAAGAGCCGCCGGATGAGGAAACTTGGGCGCACTTCCAAATCCGCCGTTGGTTGGATCGAACATCCCCAGAACTGATTTCACGATGGCGTCGATCACGGCCGCAGAAAACTCCCCACTGCGGCCGGCCAGGGATTCGGAGTGTGAAAGGGCGCTCTCTACAATTTTTGCCTGTTCCACGACCTCGCCATTTTTTTGATGGTATGCATCCGAGATAGCCAGCAGCACCCGTTTGAAGCTGGGACGTCCATACTGATCATTCGGGGGGAAGTAAGTGCCGCCATAGAATGGCTTGCCATCAGGCGTAAGGAAAGCAGTAAGCGGCCATCCACCCTGCCCGCTGATTGCGCTGATGGCGGCCTGATAGCGGCTATCTATGTCGGGACGCTCATCGCGATCCACCTTCACCGCAACAAAACGCTCATTGACGATTTGCGCGACTTCAGCATCGTCATAGGATTCGCGATCCATCACGTGGCACCAGTGACACCACACCGCGCCAATGTCCAGCAGAATGGGCTTGTTCTCGCGCTGCGCCGTAGCGAAGGCGTCTTCTCCCCATTCGTGCCATTGCACCGGCTGATGCATAGCCGAGCGCAGGTATGCAGAAGACGCTGTAGACAGGGAGTTGGACGTCTGGGTGGTCATCTATCAAGTGTAAACGGTTTGTGGGATGGAAGAAGGCAGAACTGGAAGCCCAGACTCTATCTGCATTCGACTTCCGAGAACTGAGATCTGACATCTGAGAACTGAAATCCGAATGCTCACGTTCCCAATCCATCAGCGCACAGTCTTGTCGCCACCGAGCAATACAACTCCACCGCCTGGTTCAGTTCTTTTTTCTCCACGTACTCCTGTTCCGTGTGCGCTACGTGGATGGATCCCGGACCAATCAACAGTGGCTCTCCCCAATTGTTGAGCGCAGGGATATCGGTGGTGAATGCTGCAACCATGGTTGGCAAGCCATCCAGAGTGCGCAAGCGAACAAAAGGAATCTCGAGAGTGAAATCGACTTTTGCCAGATCACCTACGCTTTGGACAATTTCTTCACGTAGTTGCTGTGATGGACCGACCAACCGGTAGAGCAAGTGGGCCCGAGCTCGGTCGGCTATGACGTTGGGAGCGCGCCCGCCTTCGATCAGGCCAATATTTAAAGTGGATGGTCCGAACCCCTTATCCTCAGCCAACTTCATAGCGCGCAGGCGAGAGAGTGCTTCTATCAATTTATCGATGGCCGACTCACCCAGCTCGGGATATGCCGAGTGCGCCATTTTTCCCTGAGCGTTCAATTCCACTCGCAACGTACCCTTGGACGCGATCGCAATCCGGTTGTCGGTGGGTTCGCCATTCACCAGAAATTTGCTGCCTGGAGATTGTTGATTCGCGACTTTCGCTCCCAGACTGTCCTTCTCTTCACCGACCAGAAAAAGGAGTCCTACGTAGGCTCCATCTTGGCGCAGTCTCTCCGCTGCGGCTATTTGTGCGGCGATGATGCCTTTTGCATCGCACGAGCCACGGCCGTAAATCCGGGTTGAGTCTTCCGATGAAGGAATGAATGGCGGCACGGTGTCCATGTGGGTGGAAAAGACGATCGCCGGCCGCGGCTCTTCCGGTGCAGTTGCGAACACGTTGTGGCGTGTGCCTTCCACTGTCATCTTCTTTGCCTGGTAGCCAAGACGGCTAAGCTCGCGGCGCAGGAAATCTCCGACCTGTCCTTCATTGCCGGAGATTGACTCGATATCTACCAGTTGGCGCGTAAAAGCGGCCACGTCCATGGTCGGAGAATAAACCATAGGTCCAGGGAAGGGCTTTGATAGCTGCGTAACTTAGGGTGCGCCTCACTCTGCTAGATTATTCTTGCTCTCAAGGCATATGAACGCGCCGTCCAACAGCACAATCCGTTCGTTTTTCCTCGATGGTCCCGCCGGACGTCTCGAGGCTCTGCTCAATGCAGGTGCCGCGGATGCAACTCATGCGGCTGTGGTCTGTCATCCTCATCCGTCATTTGGCGGAACCCTTCATAACAAAGTTGTGTTTCATACCATGAAGGCCCTCAACAGTTTCGGATTTCCAGTGCTGCGGTTCAATTTCCGCAGCGCCGGATTGAGCCAGGGTGAACACGATCATGGGCAGGGTGAAGTGGACGATGTTCGCTCCGCTCTCGACTGGCTGGACAAGGAGGTCCGACTGCCCATGATCTTCGCCGGATTCTCGTTTGGCGCCGCGGTGGGATTACAGGCGGCGTGTCCGGATGCGCGAGTAAAGGCAATGATCGCTGTGGGCACTCCGGTCGCGGCGATTGATAATCGCAGTTACGATTTCAAGTTTTTGCAGTCCTGTACCAAACCCAAGCTATTTGTAAGCGGCGCTCGTGACCAGTTTGGCCCGCGGGCAGAGTTGGAACGGCTTGCCAGGTCAGCTCCCGAACCCCGGAAACTGGTGCTCATCGAAGGTGCAGATCATTTTTTTGAGGGAAGGTTGAGAGAGCTGAGGGAAACGATCGAGAGTTGGGTGAGGGAAGTGGTAGTCCATAGATGATTCGGGGAAGCTGTCAGCTTCTATAATCCTGCACCATGCCTTCTCCCACTGATCGCCAGAGTGCAGCCGTCGAGATGCGTGTCACTGCCCGACAGCTTTTCGAGCACGCTCTGGCGGAAGCCAGCATTGATAAAGCCTTTCAGCGAAACATGGATTGTGAGCGCGGCGTGCTGCGCATCTGCGAGGATCTGTACGATCTCGATTCCTTTCGCAGTGTCTCTGTCATTTCGATCGGCAAAGCTGCACACAGTTTGCTCAATTCGCTGGAGATGCAGGCTGGACGCCGCTTTGAAGGCATTGTGAGCAGCTCGGCTGAGCCAGCGTCTCAGGTTCGGGGGTTCCGCTATTTTCGCGGGGGACATCCCACGCCCAACGCGGAATCAATTCGCGCGGCGGAGGCGATGATCAAATCGCTGAGCGGACAAAATCCGGAATCGCTGGCGATTTTTCTGCTGAGCGGCGGAGGATCATCAATGGTAGAAAAGCCGATCGACGATGAAATTTCGCTCGATGATCTGATTGCCACTTACCGCGCACTGGTATTCTCCGGCGCAAACATTGTTGAAATGAATGCCATTCGCAAGCATCTGTCGGCGATCAAGGGAGGAAGATTGGCCCGCATCGCTCATCCGGCGCAACAGGTTTCGCTGCTGGTCTCAGATGTTCCCGACAATATGCCGGACGCATTGGCTTCCGGTCCTACCATGCCTGATCCCAGTACCGTGGAGGATTGCTACACGATTTCGACGCGCTATGAACTGGTCGAGCAATTTCCCGAGGCGGTTCGCGAACTCTTCCAGCAGCACGCATTGGAAGAAACCCCGAAGCCTGGGGATGAAGTTTTTCATCGATCGCGCTGGTGGCCAATTTTGTCCAATGCTTCCGTGGTAGAAGCCGGAAAGCTTGAAGCGGAGCGTCTGGGGTTCAAGGTCCAAGTGGACAATGGCTGTGATGACTGGAACTTCATGCGTGCGGCCAATCACCTTCTCGAACGAGTCCGTGAGTTACGCAAGAAATCCGAGCGGGTTTGCCTTATTTCTGGCGGAGAAGTAACGGTAAAAGTCACGAACGGCGGCATTGGTGGTCGGAATCAGCAGTTTGCCTTAACATGCGCGTCGAAAATCGCGGGAGAAAGGATCACGGTGCTCAGCGCGGGCACAGATGGTATTGACGGCAACAGTCCGGCCGCGGGGGCAATCGTAGACGGCACCACCATGGAGCGCGCCAAGGCCCGCGGGCTGGCTCCGGAAACTTATCTGTCTGAATTTAATGCCTATGCCTTTTTCGACAAGCTGGGAGACGCAATCATCACCGGGCCCACCGGCAATAATCTCCGCGATCTCCGCATTCTGCTCGCTTACTAAGCCGACTTCTTCATTCCGCGCCCGAACATATCCTGGGCAGCCTTGTCGAGCTCATCTTTGGACACGTCCTTAACTTTGCTCGCCAATGACCACGTATGTCCGAATGGATCCACGACGGCACCATAGCGGTCACCCCAGAACGCATCGCTGAGGGGCATCTTTATAGTTGCGCCGGCAGAAACCACGCGCTGGAACGCGGCGTCGACATTTTCCAGGTACATGTGAATGATCACACCGATGCCCCCCGCGGAAGGCGGACCCAGTGAGCCCCACTCGGGAAACTCATCGTTCAACATGAGAATGGAGTCGCCAATCTTGAGCTCAGCATGCATGACCTTTCCTTCAGGACCATGACTGACGCGAAGCACTTCGGCGCCAAAGGCCTTCTGGTAGAAATCGATGGCTCGGGTAGCATCCCGAACGGTAAGGTGTGGAGTTAAGGTGTGGAATCCTTCCGGAACGGCTTTCAGTTTATCCGCCATAAATACCTCCTAACCGAAATCCAAGCGGACAAGTTTATACCGAAGGCGATCTCTGTGAGTAGCAGGTGGTACTCGGTCAGATTGAGCTTATTTCATTCAGGAATGCTCTCGCCAGTTTAGGCTCGCCCGGCACGTTGGATCCTTTGAGTGAGCAGTAATGTAAGAATCGCTCGCAAAGAAGGTTAGGCTGACCAAATTCCGCCCGCATTGATTGAATTTGACACGCGATTTCCTTGAGGTGGTCTGCCTCGGGCCAGCGCGAATATCTGTGGTCGGGGTCAACGTGGTCGTTTTGTCCAAATAGGCCCCAACGCCCGTCAGCACATTCCTCAAGGCACGAAAGTAGGAGAGGCTTAAGCTCACTTTCAAGTTCTTCGAGTCGCCGAACCTTTTTCACAGACTTCACAAGGCCTTAGGGGTCCTCGTGGCGGGAATTAAAAAAACTTGGTCACGCCTTCTTCCATTACCAGGACTCGATCTTGAATTCCGGCGGCTTTGGCCTCTTTTTCCAGAAGAGCGAGCGGTTCCTCCATGGGTTCGTGAGAGAGGCGGAAAGTTCCGTAATGCATGGGGACCATCCAACGCGAGTTGAGGTCAAGGAAGGCGCGGGTAGCGTCGGCAGGGCTGGTATGCACATTACGGAAAGACGGCGGATTGTAAGCTCCGATGGGCAACAGCGCCAGTTCCGGCGCCAGTCGCTGACCAATCTCGCGGAATCCGGAAAAATAAGCGGTGTCGCCGGCGTGGTAAATGGAGTGCTTGTTGTCCCGTAAGACGTAGCCTCCGTAGCCGCGATGAGAATCTCTGATTACCCGGGCGCCCCAATGGCGCGACGGCACATGGGTTACAGTCAGTCCGCGATGGCGATAACTATTCCACCAATCGAGTTCGATCACATCGTCGAAACCGAGGTCGGACACCAAATCGAAGACGTGGTGAGGTATCACAATAGTCGGCGGTCCTCCGCGGCGGTTTCGGGCGTGCTGAACGATGGCGCGCAGCGATGGCCGGTGCAGATGATCGAAATGGGCATGGGTAACCAGCACCAGATCGATAGCTGGAAGGTCGCGCAGGCGAACTCCGGGCTGGCGCAGACGCTTCAGCACGAATAGCCAGCGCGCAAAATTAGGATCGATGATCACGTTCTGACCACCGATCTGGACGAAAAAACTGGCGTGCCCGATGAAGGTCACGCCCAGTTCGCCGTTTGTTACGAGCCTTGGCTTATGGGTTTCACCAGTTCGGGGAGTGACCGCCGAATGGCGTACCAGACGCCCAAATTGGCGGGCGCGCTTGCGCAATGCGGAGTTTTTGATCGTCGCTTTTAACATCGAATGACGAAGCTGGATCCAAAAGCCGATCCGATTGACTTGATCCACGGACGCGGAACCAGGAATAGTGCCGGGTAACCTGCGATGGTTCTTTGCCGCAGCAGAGTTGTACCTCATTCTAAAACAATCTGTCGAGCATTACTTGACCAGTCTCCCTACGTCAGTTCTAATCCTTGCAAGCCCTTTTGGCTGAGTCTTCAGGAGAGTAGCCGGATGCGTGTCGCTTTTTTAGGTTTGGGAATCATGGGTCGGCCGATGGCGGCCAACTTGGTCAAGGCCGGCCACGAAGTAACAGTCTGGAATCGCACCCCGGGAAAAGAAGTGGAAGGTGCGCGCAGCGCTTCATCTCCTGCCGAAGCCGCCAGTGGCGCCGAAGTGGTCTGGATGTCGGTTTCAGATACGAAAGCGGTCGAAAGTGTGCTTTTCGGATCGCAGGGCGTCGAACAATCGCTGAGCGAAGGCATGACGATTGTGGATTCCAGCACGATCTCGCCTTCCGCGACTCGTAAATTTGCAGAGCGTGTACGTTCCCGCGGAGTTCAGTACGTGGATGCGCCAGTGACCGGGTCCAAGGTAGGCGCGGAAGGTGGAACTCTCATTTTCATCGTCGGTGGAGACCAAGCAGTCATCGAAACCCTGAAGCCTTTATTCGCCGCCATGGGCAAGCAGTTCTTTCGCATGGGCGAAACCGGCAAAGGCCAAGCCGCCAAGCTGGCCATGAATCTTCAAATTGCAATCATCTATGAGGGCTTCGCCGAGGCTCTGACGCTTGCCACCAAGCTGGGGGTGGATGCTGAGACCATGCTCCCGCTTATCCAGGCTTCAATGGTCCGCTCGGGCGTGGTGGATTACAAGGCGCCTTTTGTCCTGAAACGTGACTTTTCCCCAAATTTCCCCCTTCGGCTCATGCACAAGGATATCCACCTTGCCTTGGAAGCTGCCAAAGAGGCTCGGGTTAAACTGCCCGCGCTCGAAACCGTCGAAGAGATTTACGAGGTTGCGAGCGAGGACGGGTTCGAAAACCTCGATTATGCCGCCACTCTTACCCTGCTGGAAAAATGGGCTGGAGTCGAAGTGAAAGGCGCAACAGCCTGAGCTGAAGTGCCCGCCCATCTTGGCCTCTCACACGTTGTTGTACTTTCGTAACTTTCGTCCCCTTCCGTATTACACAACTATTACAGACGGAGTTTCCCAGCACTGATAAGTTATCTACATGAGCCACGGGGGCACTGCCATGGAACTCGAGACGCTAAATCGGAAGCCGGCAGCAGACAATGAAATCAACTGGGTCACTGCAACTTTTATGGCGCTGTTTCACGTTGGCGCGATTGCAGCCCTATTCTTTTTCACCTGGAAGGCTCTGTTTGTAGCGATGTTTCTCTGGTGGGTTTCGGGAAGCCTTGGCATTGGCATGGGCTATCACCGGTTGCTCACTCATCGAGGATATAGAACGCCCAAGTGGGTGGAGTACGTTTTGACTACTTGTGCGACGCTTGCCCTCGAGGGCGGGCCCATTTTCTGGGTCGCCACGCACCGCATTCATCATCAGCATTCTGATCAGGAAGGCGATCCACACACCCCGCTTGACGGCAAGTGGTGGGCGCACATGGGCTGGATCCTGATGGGCAAGTCCATGCATCACGACACGACCACGCTCGCGCGTTATGTTCCCGATCTCGCGAAAAGCAAGTTTCACGTCTGGATTACCAAATATCATTACGTTTCCATAATCGTTCTCGGATTAATTCTGCTGGCGCTTGGCGGATTGCCCTTCCTGATGTGGGGAATTTTCATGCGCACCGTCGTCGGGCTGCACGCTACCTGGCTGGTGAACTCGGCAACCCACACATGGGGATCTCGACGCTTCGTCACCCGTGATCTCTCCACCAACAACTGGTGGGTCGCCATCCTCACCTTCGGCGAGGGCTGGCATAACAATCATCACGCTCATCCGGTTTCCGCCCGTCACGGCTTGAAATGGTACGAAGTTGACGTGAACTGGTACGGGATTTGGGCGCTACAGAAATTGGGCCTGGCACGACATGTGTACCGGGTTCGACTCTCCGAGTTACGCCGACGTGAGGAGCAAGGACGTTCCTCCGCGGCACGGCGTGAGTTGCTCTCGGTTTAAAGTCCTAAGTCTTGCTGTCCACAGTTTGTAATTGGGTCAGCCTGTGGGCTATGGCCCCAGTTAGCAACCCAAGCAAACTAGCCTGTCCTGCGGTTTTCCTTCCAATAGCGTTAAAATCCTGCTATGCGCATTACCAGCCGTCGCAAAGCCATCGCGTTTTTCGTGGTGCTTGGCGTCTGCCTCGTGACCCTAGCGGTAGGGCTCAATGTTGGCTGGATCATTCTTAACTGGCGCGAGGGCGTCCTGCTTTTCCTCGGCGTGATCCTGTTCGCGGTGCTGATCGCGGGTCTCATAGTGAATACCAGCTTCCTGGTGCACGAAATCCGGCGCAACGAGCAGCATGACAGCTTCATCAACGCGGTCACCCACGAACTGAAGACTCCGATTGCCTCGATTCGACTCTACCTACAGACACTGCAACGGCGTGATGTAGACGAGGCCCAGCGGCGCGAGTTCTACCGCCTGATGGTGGACGATACCGACCGCTTGTTGGGCACAGTGGAACAGGTTTTAAAGGCAGGCCAGGTCAGCCACAAGAAGGGAAACCATCGGGTACCGTTAAACTTTGGCGACCTGGTGCAAGAATGTGTGGATGTTGCCCGCACCAGTCATCATCTTCAACCGCAGGCGTTGCGTTACGAGCAGGCGGTTAACAACGGAGCTGGGACCAGTGTAGTCGGTGATGACGAAGAGCTGCGGACTGCGGTTTCCAATGTGATCGATAATGCGATTAAGTATTCCGGGCCTGCAGTGGACATTGCCGTGCGGTTGGAAACCCCTGACGACAAGCACGTAACGCTCAGCGTACGGGATAAGGGTGTAGGCATATCCGCTCAAGAACTGAAGCGCATTTTCAAGCGTTTCTATCGCGTTCCAAACCGCTCCCTGACTAATATCAAAGGCACAGGCTTGGGACTCTTCATCGTGCGTGCGATTGCCAGAAAGCATGGCGGTCGCGTCTTTGCCCAGAGTGAAGGCGAGAGCCGGGGCACGACGGTTGTCCTCGAATTGCCCCGGAGCGCGACATGAGCCAGGTGCTGATCGTTGAAGATGAAGCCCATCTGGCAAACGGGTTGCGCTTTAATTTGGAGGCCGAAGGGCACACGGTGAAGGTGGTCGGCGATGGAGAAAGCGCACTGAACTTGCTTTTAGGCGAAAGGAAACACGGGCGCCGTGAAAACGAAAAGCACGAAGAATTCGACGCGGTAGTTCTTGATGTCATGCTCCCTGGAAAAGATGGTTTCGCCGTCGCCGCCGAACTGCGGGCCGCGAAGAATTTTGTGCCAGTGCTCATGTTGACCGCGCGTGGCCGGCCGGAGGATGTGCTCAAGGGCTTTGCGTCGGGTGCCGACGATTACCTTCCTAAGCCTTTCGAACTCGCCATCCTGCTGGCGCGTTTGCAGGGATTGTTACGGCGCCGCGAATGGCTGCGGGAGAGCCAGACGGAGCCGGCAAAGACAAAGAGCGCACCTGATACCGCGGAGTACGAAGTGTTTTCGTTCAATCGGCGCACCATTGACTTCGGAAAACTGGAGTTACGGGTCAACGGGAACACCATCCATCTCACACTGATGGAGGCGGAGTTATTGCGACATCTGATCCGCAACAATGGACGCGTAGTCTCTCGCAAATCCATTCTTGAAGAAGTTTGGGGATTGAAAGAAGACACCGACACTCGTGCTATCGATAACTTCATCGTCCGGCTGCGGCGTTACATCGAAGATGACCCATCCCACCCTGGCCATCTGCTCACCGTGCGCGGGGTAGGTTATCGTTTCGTGGCCGAACCGGAGCAAGTCTGAATCGCGTTGCGAAGCGCAGCGCACAGTGTTGAGTCGCCGGACGGAATACAGACTCGGTGTTATCGGTCCAGGGTAACCCAACTCTTGGCGTCAGCCGATCGCTGTACCGCGTCCAACACTCGTTGCACGGCAAGGGCGTCATCGAAATTTGGATGGAACGTTTCCTTCTTCGCCAGTGTCCCCAGGAAATCTCCCAAGGTGGCGATGAAGGTGTGCTCATAACCAATTATGTGGCCAGGTTTCCAGAAGTTTTCGGCATAAGGGTGATTGGGACCGGTGACCAGCAAATTGCGGATGCCTTGGAGATTGGGGGGCTCGGTAGCGTCAAAAAATTCTAACTGGTTCAGATTCTCCAGATTGAATCGCAACGTACCTTGGGAGCCATTGATCTCGAAGCTGTTGCGATTGCGAGAACCGGCGGCGAAGCGGCTGGCCTCAAAGCTGCCAATGCTTCCGTTGGCGAAGCGCACCATCATCACGACTGCGTCGTCTACATCGCGACCGGGAGTGAACGTGTGGGTCATCGCCATCAACTCGGTGATTTTGCCATTCAGATCCAGCGCAAGATCCACCGCGTGCGACAACAGGTCTCCCATGGCTCCTGATCCAGCAACTGACCGCTGGTAGCGCCAGCCCGAAGTCTTGGTGGGATCGATCCCTGATTGATTCAGGTAAAGAGCGCGATAATGAAAAATCTGGCCAACTCGTCCGTCGTTAAGTAGCGTTTTTGCAAACGCCACTGCCGGCACCCGCCGGTAGTTGAACCAGACCAGGTTTGGAACGTTCCGCACTGCGCTCGCCATACGTTCCGCTTCGTCCAAAGACATGGCCAACGGTTTTTCGCAGAGCACAATCTTACCCGCAGCCGCAGCTGCCATCGCGATTGGCTCATGCAGTGCGTTTGGGACAGCTATATCGACAACATGAATATCCTTTCTCTCGACCACCGCCCGCCAATCCGTTGCGACCTCTTCCCATCCCCATTGCGAAGCCATTGCTTCGAGCTTCTCCCGATTGCGTCCGCAGATGACTTTTGGCCGGAGCTGGTAGGGCGTCTGGAAAAAATATCCAACTTGGTGGAAAGCATTGGAATGTACCTTCCCGATGAAGCCATGTCCGATCATGGCTACATTCAGCGCTTGGTTGGGCTCTGGCATTAATTCCTGTGTCGGAAGGGAAGAATACACAAAAAACAACCCTGCCGCCGCTTCCAGTGTCAGCTCTTCAGCGCCGATTCTAGAATGCCGGAGGCAGGGTTGCTACGCAGCAGGTCGAGATAGCTGGTAATGAGTGGTCTTTTATTTCTCTACCACGGTGATAACGCCGGACATGGGAGTACCGTAATTGCCGTTTGGATCCTGGATCCCGCCATCCGGCCCTGGAGCTACGGGTTGGTTAGCTGAGTCCAGGTGAGCATGGAAACGGCAATAGAAAGGAAACGTACCCGGGTTTCGGAACATTATGCTATGCGTTCCCCCATTGGCCGGCAGAAGTACATTGATACCCCTGGGTCCGGAGGTGTTGAACGCATCGTCGCTGACGATGGTATGGTCATCGGTATCGTTGTTGACCCATTGCACTCGCTGGCCTACTCGAATCGTAATGGCAAACGGTGTAAAGCGATCCTCATCCGGTACGATGATCTGACGAACAGTGGGGTTCGAACTTTGAGCCACAGCAGGGTTAAAACTACTACACACGGCAAGTAAGCAGACGACGAGCAGCCCGAGCGCCACCCATCGAAAACGTAGAATGGACATAACTCACCTCGTTTGGTGTTTTGTCATCGACTTGTTAGATAGCGCGCGAAGCTCGTGGCGATTGTCATTGGCGTGTCAATTTGTTGTCACGGATTTGTCTACCTTCAGCAACTCGTGTAGTTTCTGTTCTCGCAAGATTCCAGAACGACGGTTCTACGGGGTTGGCCAACTACCGCCGGGAAACTCTCAAACCGCTCTGCTAAGGATGTGAAGTTAGCTGCAACTCTTTTCACATCGACCTTGGTCGTTCCTCTCTGAGCTCAGTTAATTGCCGTCACATTAACAGGTTACGGAGCGATTTCCGTGGCATGTGGATTGCCCCTCAAGCCCCTAGATGGCGTAGCGGCTTCCCGTTTTTTAGCCCTGCGTCAAAGGACTGAGAACATGCCATTTCGCAAACTGTGCTTACTTGTTCTGATAGCTTCTGCATCGATTACCGCCCGCGCATCCATCAGCGGTTCACCACTGCAGGTATCTGACGGCAATCTTTCCCTCGCCATTCGTGAACATCAGATCTGGACTTCCGCCGTGCATGATTCACAATTCGCTGCGGTACCGCACACGACCGCTCGTACAAGCTGCGCCGCCGCGCAGCCGCCCCAGGCGCTGGCCACGCCTAATCCGCTGCTGGATCAACCTGAGCCAAACGCCAAAATCACGGTGAGCTTTATCATCGGCGCGGATGGCCTCGTACACAGCCCCTTGATTCTGGAAAGTGCGGGAGGTAGCGAGGACCGTACGGTACTGAATGCGGTGCGCTCCTGGCGATATCGTCCCGCGATGTGCAATGGCGTACCCACCGAAGCGGAAGGAAAAATCGAATTTTCCAGCCGTTAGCCGGTCTTTCGTCTAGAATGGGCGCTTACCGGACAGCGCCATGGATAACCAAAAACCCTTCGGGCAGTCCCGAAATTCTCCCGCCGAGGGCTCAGAGCGAGAACCGCTTCACAACTCTTCTGTGGAAGATTTCTTTGCTGGCCTAAACCGTGACATGCGCCGGCCCGTCCCTGGGCAGGAAGCCATTGCCGCTGCCCTGCAGGCGATTCAACGCGTGGCTGTGGACTCTGACACTGAGGAAGCGCTTGCCGCTGAGTCCCATACCGAACCAACAGGACGCGCCATTTGCGCCTCATGCGGGGGAGACAATCCTGCCGCTAATAGGTTTTGCGCGAAGTGTGGAGTTCCACTGCAGCAGGCTGTTCCCCAACTGTCGCCAGTGAAGAACCCAGAAGTCCCACCGGTTCCGATCCCCAAATCTCACTCGCTTCCCGAGACCAACGCGCCCGGTGAGCACCACTATCATCATCATTACCATCACCATTATTTCGCCCCGGCTCAGGATGTTTCACAAACAGCGGCTTCAGAACCGCGCGCAGCTCTCACTGCCACTGTCCGGGATAACAAGATACGTTCGCCATTGGTGACGTCTTCCTTGAGCCGGGCGGAAGCGGCAGTCCGAAAGGTGATCCAGGACTGGGCGCTTGCCTGCAACAACAGGCAGCTGGATGACCTTGTCGACCTCTATGCCGCGGACGCGCTTGTCCTTCGCCCTAACGTCCCGCCGGTGCGGGGAGCGTCCGCCATTCGTGAGTTTTTCTTCGCAGCTTTGGATTCCGGTCTGGGCGAAGTTGAACTGGAGCCCATGCGAGTGGAAGTATTTGGTGATCTCGCCTACGAAGCAGGCCGCTGCAAAATGCTGATCCCGGTCGCAGTCAGCAAACGGCGTGAAGAACGTGGCAAATATCTGGTACTCTTCGCCCGCCAGGCTGGAGATTGGAAAGCGATTGCCGACTGTTGGTCGAGCGACCTGAGTCTGGCGGTCAGCACCGAACCGGCGCCTCGATCCTCAGAGGTCAGGAAGGTCGGCTGATCGGAACCTGAACTGGGAACCGAGAAACCGCGACCTGAGAACTGACCGTTAGACCTGGATTCCCAAATCGTGCAAATGCCCGTGCAATTGCTCCGCATTGTCCATCCGAATCGTATGCATCCCCAATCGCTGTGCAACTTCCAAGTTCAACGCCCGATCGTCAACAAAGCAACACTCCTCCGGCATTTTCTGGGTGACTTCCAGCGCCAAGCGGTAAATTGCCTCTTCTGGCTTTCGCAATCCCACGTAACATGAACTAAGAAACAGAGTGAATATCTCGCGCAATCCGAATTTTCGAACCCGATACTCGTTCAGCTCCTTCGATTCATTGTTGATCGTGCCCATGAGGTACTTGGCCGATTTCGCCAGCCTTCCAGCCAGCTCAAGAACTTCAGGGAATGGCTGCGAGAGTGAGAACATATACTCCCGGAATTCTTCTGCAGTGAAAGGCCGTTTGCGATAAAAAATGGTTCGCTGCAGATATTCGTCAAGGGTAATCTTGCCCCGCTCAAACGAAGAAACAACCATCTCGTGGCGGTCATCAAACTCGGCTTCATCCAATTTGAAGTGCTCAAGCGCCCGCTGTCGTTGTTCGCGGTCCCATGCGTTGGTTACGAGCACGCCACCGACATCCCAGAAAATTGCGCTGATCTGCGGCAAGAGATTCCTCCATTACTTGCAGCGCCACATGATACATGGGGCTCAATCGCAATATCGGAAGAAGAGGACCGAGCCTGCGCAGCGGATTGACTAAGACTTAATCAATGGCGATACACGCTGGTTGTGGGATGATAATTCCGCCAATCAAACCAGAAATCTTTGAGAAGTGGCAACCTCTCCAGGCATTTTCCTTGGGCCGGGCCTGCGGGGGCGCAGCCCTGAAAATTCCATTCACTCCCGGAAGCGGAGTCCATTAGACCCCATTTGTCACTGCCGCTCTTACGAAAGAACTCGATTTCAGCATCATCCACCCGGCTTACAAATGCGCGCACTGACTTTCCGTCCGGGCCAACGATTAGAACAATCGGAGTTCCGCCCAAATGGTCCTGAATTGGTGATTGCGCGATCACGGCACTGATGGGATACGCTCGGCTAGCCCCCGCCACTTCCACTCCGATTACGACATCACGCGACTGCAGCGATGTGCCGGGGAAGGTGAGGACCAGTGGCAGTTTTTGTATTTCGGCTTCCCATTTGCTGTCATATTCTTTTTCGTCCTTGCTCACGGGCGCCAGAACCTGGCCGGCAGGAGATTCCTGCTTCCATAATCCGAAAGTCAATTCGTCATAGGGCGCCAGTTCGAGCGATTCACCCTTCAGTTCGCCAAAGATTGCCTTGCCGCTGACCTGCTGCCACCAACTTCCCGTTTCCTCATCCCGCATTAAAAAATTTTGATTGTTGATTCCTGCCAGCCGAAAATGCAGGGCGCGTCCGCCGACAGTTCGTTTCCACACCAGACCGGTGTGACATAGAGTTCAATAAGTCACAGCAATCGGTATCCCGCCTACCACGTCGTTCACTACATGGTGATAGGCCATCGCCCGAATCGGGTAGGCGCGGGCGTCGCTGCCAAAGCGTACGGCCATCACCATCTCGGAAGAATCCAACTTGGCATGATCCGCGGCCTCGAAGCCCGGCACGGAGACAGGATGGAACATCCACTCAAAGTAATCCACTCTCGACATCACGGCCGAAACCACCACCAGGCAAATGCCCGTTCCGAGAAGGACTCTTTTCCAGAGAGAAGCCCGCCGCCACAGGATCGCTGCCAGAATGACGCTCCCCGCGGCAATTGCAAGACTCCAGATCGGCGCTTGCTGCCGCACCGCCATGGCAAAGTTGAGCGCGCGAGCAGACTGGAAGCGGAAGGGCCGGATAATCACAGCCGGAGCAAGGAACAGAAACAGACCAATGCAAACTGACAAAGCGAAGATCACGGCAAGCGCGAAGGTTGTTTTTCGTGCAAGTTGAATTTCGGCACTCACGTTCATCTGATCCATAGAGGACAAAATTCTAACCTTTCGGCGTGTTCTTACGATAGAAAATCACCATCGGACTCAGGGATTGTGTGTGGGCTCTCGAGACTCGGAATGGTGTGGCGTCTAGGACTCAGGATTTTGTGTAGCGTCCAAGGTCTCAGGATCGTGGGTAGCGTCAGGAGGGTCGGCATTCGGGTGGCGTCGAGAGACTTGGGATTTTGGGTGGCGCAGCGCTTCAGCGCTGCGATTTAGGAGTTCCCAAAGAGGGCTTCAGCCCGAGCGGTTTCGCTGGGGTCGAGATCAGACGCTATGCGCTTTCGCAGCGGTGTTCTTGCTGTTCTTGGTCGCGGGACGCCGCAAACTGGGCACGTAGGCGCAGGAACGCACATCGTAATGGCCCGTGAGGCAGGTAGCGCACAGATGAAGCTGATGTACTTTGCACTGAATCACTGGCGGCTCACTTCCGCACAGATCGCAGCCACCGCGAATTTTTCGCGCTGGCTCCGGCTTGCCGGAGGGAACATCCTTCTGCAAGAAACGAGCTTTCAAATAAAAACCTGCCGATATGCTTAGCGCCCCTAGTGAAAGCAACAAGGCAGCGACGCTCAGCAGGTTTCGATCTTGGTGATCGCCCAGCGCGGACGGGAGTACGCAGAGCCCGATAAAAGCTCCAACCGCACCCACCACCATCAGCCAGTTGGCAGCGCGTGAAAACATAAGCACAGTCCTTTTCGCAGAGCAAAACGAGTCTGCTCGCCGGCATGCAGAAGCCAATCTCCGGCGATAGACCCAAGATATCGGGTTTCCTCCCCTCAACTCCAGATGACGAAAGTCACTTTGCGACCCTTGAGGTCCGGGTGACGGTAGTAACTTGTCGTTGCTGAACCAGGAACCTACCATTCTGTAAGTTATGACGCTCACATCGCTGTTGGTGTGTGCGGACCCGAGAGCGGTAGAAGTACTCAGTCGCATTCTTTTGGATCTCGGCATCGCTGTGGAACAATGCAACGATCCGTCCGCGGCTGCTCTCCGGCTATCCGCACAACATTTCGACACGATTCTGATAGATTGCGACGATCAGCCGGCGGCAATCGAATTGATAGCGCTCGCCCGGGAAGAGCCTGCCAACAAAACCACACTCTTTATTGCCATGGCGGACGCTCGAAACCAGGTACGCGACCTGTTTTCGAGGGGCGTGAATTTCATTGTCTACAAGCCCATTTCCGCAGAAAGGGCGAGCAGCAGTTTGCGGGCGGCAAAAGGTTTGTTGCGGCGGGAACGGCGGCGCAATAAGCGCATTCCGCTTCACACCAAAGTTTCGCTGTCGTACGGCACTATCGAAAATGCGCAGGCCACGCTTGTGGATTTAAGCCAAGACGGCATTGCCATACAGTCCGAGAGCAAAGTCCCCATCAATTCAAAAGTGTATCTTCAATTCAGTGTCCCCGGTCACGCCTCTCACGTTCGGCTTTCGGGCGAGGCCGCGTGGCAGGATGCGTCCGGACGAGTAGGCATTCGTTTTGCCGACGTGCCACAGACATCGCGGCATGTGCTCAAGGAATGGCTGAAGGCACGGCAGGCCGAAGCAGCACTGAGGGATACAAACAAGCCTGAGGGACTCGGCTTGTTGTCGGTTTCTGCGGGCGATCGCCGGGTAAAATCTCGCCTTGCATGTCGGCTGGGAGCCGATGTTTATAGCATCGGAAGCAGCGTTCCTCATCGCTGCAGTCTAAGCGACATCGGCACGGGCGGCTGCTACGTCGAGACCAC
>DATHJP010000545.1:0-3313 GCA_035489695.1 Terriglobales bacterium | reverse complement strand
GATCCAGAAACTGTCGCGAAATGCTATCTCGCGCAGGCGCTGCAAAGTTCGACGGTACCCACCTTCACAGCTCCCGAATTAAACGGCCTCAAGAGCGAGTTCAAAAGTCTAGGAACAGTGACCGTTCCAGTAACCGGCACGACAACAGTCAAGTTTCGCCAGACGCTTGGAAGCATCCCTCTTTATGGTTCACTGATCACAATTGAGTTGGATAAAGCTCACAATCTTGTGAGCCTCACGTCATCTATCGGTGAACCTGAAGGCGTCAGCCCTATTGCAAGACTTGCTCCAGCAGCTGCTGTCAAAGTCGTTGAAAGGTACTCCGAATTCAAAAAGCAACTGGCCAATATCGTGCCGCAATTGATGTACTACTTTGACAAAGGCGCGTCGAAGCCGAAGTGGCGGCTGGTTTATTTCTTGCAACGTGTGCCGGTGACCCCAAAGCGCCGCGATCAAACGAAGCATGCGCCACAATGCATGGATTATGTTGTGGACGCACACACAGGAAAGCTGGTCGCAGAACTACCGTGGACGCCCGGCATGGCCGCAACTCAGGAGCGGGCAATCGACGGACTAAAACAATCGCGTGAGATCAAAATCGAGAAAACAGGAGCAGCCGTCATTCTCAAAGACACCTCAACGAACGTGCAAACATTTGATTTCGCATTTGATGATCCGTCAGTTAACAGAGATAGGTTGCCGGGGAGCGCCATTGGCCGCCCACCGGAACCATTGCCGCCTTCAGCTGTTAGCGCACACGCGAATACCGTCGCGGTGGCAGAATTTCTCAGAAATGTCTTACGCCGCAACAATATCGACAACAAGGGAGGTCCAATTAATTGCAGCATAAACTGCCTAGTGGCCGCTGACAGTCCTGGCAACAAGCAATGGTTGAATGCTAAATGGTACGGCGATCAGATGGCCTACGGGCAGCGCCTCGACGACCAGGGCAATTTGATATCGATTTCGGCACATCTTGACGTGGTCGGTCACGAGATATTCCACGGAGTGACCCGTTCTACCGCGGGGATAGAGTACGCATTTGAATCCGGTGCCTTAAACGAGTCCTATTCCGATATCTTCGGCGCCATCATCGCGAATTTCGATAATCCTGACCCACGCACATGGAATTGGAAGTTGGGTGCAGGTATGAGTCGCGACGGGACACCGCTCCGCGATATGCAGGATCCTACTGTGTTTCACCACCCAGACCACATGCGAGATTTCGTACAGTTAGAACTTAAAAAAGACTTCGGTGGCGTGCACATAAACAGCGGGATCCACAACAAGGCTGCGTTCAACATCCTAACTAGCGTGGATGGTGTCGGCAATTTGGTATTCACTCCGGAAGAAGTCGCGATGATATTTTACGTCGCGTTGACAGAACACCTTTCACGCACCTCGCAGTTTTCGGATAGTCGGCGATGGATCATTAGCGTTGCTCTGAGCAGCTTTGGAAAACTGCCGGGCGACCAACTGGCGGTGAAGCTGAATGCGATAAAGAACAGTTTTTCTGCAGTAGGCATCCTCTGAGTAAATTCCGATTGACCGTTGGTGTCTCGGTTTTTATCCAACTATTGCAGGCTTGAGCACAGAAGCCGCAGGCGCGCTTAACCTCCAATCGTTGCGACGCGGAACTGCGAGCAAGCATCCGGGTTTCGGCTGAGCTTCTAGCCTCCATCTTTTTGCTTCTTCACCGCGGCGCTCCGCGTCTGGCCCATCTGCCCGATCGTGCTGCAGTCGGCGGTAAATTTTCGAAATCTTTTTGCCACGCCGACTAAAACTTTCCGAAGGAACAGGTAAATGAACAATCCGATCCAAAACGAAGCTGACACGCAAGAGCTGAGGCGTGAGATACCTTTTCGGTGCGCACCGGAGGACGAAACAAACGAAAGCACAAGTACGTCTATCAACGATCCAGATAGGATGCTCAGCATTATTGTGCTTGTACTTGCCTGCCTCGGGCTTGCGCTCCTGGCGCATGTAGTTGTTTAGTCACTGACTAAATGGTAAGCCATGCCTTCTAACAGGCGGCAGTAATCTGACTACCGGAGCAGGCCGTTACGTCATTACGTGACGGCTTTTTTGTTCTTATCGATACCACATCCAGCAAAGAGCAGCGCTGACCCGGCAAACCCAGCCTCTTCTAGCTGGATGAGAGCAGTTGTCATGCCCTACTTTAAGAGCGTCGCCGGCGGGTTCGGTAAGCACCAACGGTGCTCCACCGTATGGCTTCGTTAGGCTTTTAAAACGAGACCTCGCATTTTGTCTGCCACACCCAACAAAGGTTTCCGAAGGAACGGGCATGAAAACAAAGTGCCTGAATCGAAAAAGATACCTTGTTGCAGCGTCGTTGATGCTCATAGGTGTGGTACTAACGTGTTATAGCGCGAGCGCTCATGCCGAGCGACGCGGTTTGCTGGACGCCACCAGCACAGCTGATGGCGAACCGGGGGAGCGCGATAAAGATCCCGACTATATCGAAAAGCGTGGTGAATTCCTCAACCGGTTTTTTGGGACCGGGCCAGGAGGCGTGTCGCCGACCGCGTACGAGGCTGGGCGAGCGATGGCACGAGTGCTGCCGCCAAGTCCGCTTCTGCAAAACGAGAGCTTCAGATCGCCGGACACGCGAGGGATATCGCAGTTGTGGACCTGGCCAATAGCGCTTCCTATTGAGAATAGCTACGGTGGAAATGCAGGCGCAATGGTCCATACGTTGGCGGTCGATCCGTTTAACGCGAACGTTGTTTACACAGGAAGCTTCGGCGGCTTGGCCAAGACAACCGACGGCGGTTTTACCTGGCAATATTTGTCCGACGCGTGGGCTTCGCAGAGTGTCAGTGCTATCGCCGTTGATCCTAATGCGTCGAGGATAGTCTACGCAGGCACCGGAAGAGAGGACTGCGGGCCTTATGGCGTCGGCCTCTACCGGTCGCTCGACGGAGGGTTAATCTGGAGTAGACCCCTGGGCGACGATTACTTTGCGGGGACCTACGTGAGGACGATTGCTATCGATCCGAACGCTTCGGGCTCGGAGTCGAGCACAACGCTATACGTTGCCAACAACTCGGGGTTATGGCGCTCCACTGACAGTGGCACGACTTTCACGCAAAAGCGCCAGAGAGGAAGCTACGATGTTGCGATCGATGCCTCCAGCTTCCCGTCTATCGTTTATGTTACCGATGACGGGGGGACGTTTCGGAGCACTGATTCAGGAAACTCCTGGATTGGCATACATCAGGTCCTTCTAAAGTCGCATAATCGGCTAAGCGTGGTGAAGTCGACGTTTCGGCGAAGCTCGACGCTTTACCTT
>DATHJP010000544.1:0-3073 GCA_035489695.1 Terriglobales bacterium | reverse complement strand
GGGAAGGGCATTCCCATAGCGAATCCCAGTGGAGCCAGCAGCGCAGCGCTGATCACCAGTTTGGCGATGAAAACTACGCCTACCACAGAGTTCAGAAGTCCCGGCAAGATGAATACGTATAGCAGCAAGGCGGCGACGATCACTGTCAATGGCAGCCATGCGCTACTGCTTTGGCCGAGCCATCTGCGGGAAGCAAGGCTGCCAGCACCGCTTGAAAGCAGAAGGAGGAAAACAACAACAGTTAGCGCGTACGTGGGATGTCCGAGGAATAGGACGAAGCGCTGGATGAAGGCAATTTCCACCATGATGTAACCCAGTCCCACGGCAACAAAATAGAGGAGCCGCACCGAGCGTTCCTGCCGGCGCTGACGCATGGCCAGGGGAATCACCAGGAAAGCCAATACGGCGACCACCGAAATAATCAGGACCATCCCCAGCACAGCCACGCCCAGGTTCACTTTCCAATCGATGCCCTGTTGCAGGGACTGCGGGCGCAGAGCCTGTCCGAGCTTCAACGTGAAGAAAAAGAATGGCGCGTTATCATTCACCGGGGCGACGTTGTAAGCATATTGGTGGGCAAATTTAGAGGGATTGTTGGACGCGATTAAGCTTGAAAACGGGTTGTCGCCCGGATCCGATGGCTGGTAAAGCGCCACCAGCGCAGGATAGCGGCTCAGATGGTTCTCGACTGCGTCTTCTTCTTCCTGGGTGAAAGCGCTTTTTTTAGCCAGCACGACCACGGGAAGGCCATCTTCGTCCAAATCCCCTTCGGAGACGACGATGAAGTTCTTCGCCGGATTCTCCACGCCCAAGCGATGCAGAGCTTCCATCGCCACTGAGACGACACGCAAGGCTTCTCGTGGTTGTTGAAATTCCCATCGGGTGATAGCGATAATGCCATCCGGTTTCAAATGCTCGAAATATTCCTGGAGGGCTTCGACCGTGTAAAGGCTGTTCTCACTTAAGGCGAAGGCGCCGGCAGCAGTGGACGCCCACGTGTCCACCAGTGTCATCTGGACCACATCGAAACGCTGCTTTGCATTGCGGACGAAAGAACGCCCATCGGTGACGTGGATGTGCACTTCCGGGCGCTGGTAAAGGTGATATGAATAATCGGCGTAGCGTGCGCGCATGATGGTATTTGCAATAATCGGATTGATTTCAATGCCAGTCACATTGGGACTGCCATTAGCCACCGCCCGAAGTACGTCCACCCCTCCGCCGGGACCGATAATCGCGTATTCACCGTGCGGCCGCAGAACATTGACCAGGGCTGGCGGAGCGGACATCAGGTTCTTCTGCCAGGCTGTGCCTTGCCATCGCTTGGGATCTGAATTCATGATGAAGGTATTGGCGTCGGCATCGATCACAATTACTTTGGCATTATCCTGACGATCCACTTCTACACGCGAAATTGCGTTCCATCGGGCGAACTCCACCATCTTGGGATCGCGGAATGCGCCCTTGGCATAGACCACATCCATCAACTTTCCCGAATGATTGGCTGCAATCAATCCCAGCAAGACGGAGGCAAGCGTAAGAGTGACCCGGCGGACATTAGCGGCCGTCGCCCAAACGCTTCCGGCGACTGCCGCAATCAACGCGGCAAATAGGATCGTGTTCGGTCCGCCGAGAAAATTCAGCAGCGGAACAATTCCTACACAAGCCAACGCGCCACCGCAGAGGTCCGCACCATACAAGCGGGTAATGTGTCCGGACTCACGTGCGAAGGTGATGGAGAACTGCAGGCCCGTGAGGAAAAACGGAATAGCGGAAGCTATGTAAATTACAGTCAGCCGGAGGAAATTTGACAGAGACAGCTCGAGCGAGACCGGTGTGTGCAACACAACGTCCAGGACGAACGGTATGAACAGTGCGTTGGCGACGCACAGCCATGCTGCCAGATTGCGCGTCTCGAAACGCGCCAACCAACTTTTTTTGAGGTAAGCGAAGACGCCGCCTCCGCCCAACCCGAGCAACGCAATCGAAATGGCGAGGAAGGCAAAATGATAAAAGAGGACAACGGAAAACAGGCGGGTGAGTGCTAATTCCAGCAGCAATGCGGCGAAGCTGCTCAATCCAATGCCCGCCAGCAGCACGCGATTTCTGCTTTTCCTAGTCGCAGAGGCGGGAAGAACGAATGGAGTCTGACTCATTGCGAGTGATCGGGCGACAGTCTAACAGAAGAAATTCGTCAGTTCTCCAGAATGACTTGAGCGATGGCTTGGTCGGCCGTGTGCGAGAGCGATAGCGCGATATGCACGGCACCTAGTTTTGAGGCGACCTCGGCGGCTTTGCCATGAAAAGAAATCGTGGGACGGCCTCCGGACTGGCGGGAAACTTCAATATCACGCCAGCGCACACCATGGTTCCATCCCGTGCCAAGGGCCTTCATGCCAGCTTCCTTGGCGGCGAACCTTGCCGCGTATCGCTCCACCCGATTCGCCTTGGAATCGCAGTAGCGCCTCTCCCCTTCAGTGAAGACTCGGTGCAGGAAACGGTTGCCGAAACGCTCCATGGCTTCCGCGATGCGATGTACTTCCGCAATATCGATACCGGTGCCGACAATCATGCGGAATTAAGTTAGCACAGGCGAGTGCGAGGTATTCAAGCTGTCGGAGACTGGCATTCAGCATTCAGCATTCAGCCCAGAAAGGATGTTGCTGATTGCGAGGCAGTCCAAGCTGGCTGAGTGCTGAATGCTCAATGCTGCTCCAGACGACCTTAAAGCAATCGGTCTCCGCGATAGATTATCTGGTCATCGAGGACGCGCGCTTCTGTCATTAGGTTATGCAGTTTTGCAGGCCCGATGCCATCGATATGCAGGACCTGGTGACCGTGGCCCACGAGCCAGTCTGAAACCATCATTCGATGACAGCGGAAATAAACTCGTTCTGCGCACATGTAGACGGTTGGGGAATGGTCAGCTAGCGCGATTAGGGCGGAGATGGCGCGTCGAAATTCTTCGGTCAGCATGTAATCGGCATAGTTTCGAAAACTGGGACTGCGGAGGGCGATGTGCGGCGAGTCATCACGGATTTTCTTACGCCGTCCGCCCAGCTCTTTCATCCAC
>DATHJP010000543.1:0-5747 GCA_035489695.1 Terriglobales bacterium | reverse complement strand
TACAGTCCACACCAGCCCAGAAACCCGAAGCCGCTGCGCCTTCCAAGTCAACCGGTCCCGCTCCCATTGCCTGGGATTCGCCGATGGTCGCGAAGCTCAAAGCGCATTATGGCTCGGGGATTCGCGAATCTAATACGTACCTCGGTCAGAACTACATGATCGTCGAAGCCTCTATCGCAAGCGAGTTGCTGCAAGTTCTTCGCGACCAGGAGCAATTTGATTACTGTGTGGACGTCACCGCGGTGCACTATCCGCAACGCGAGAAGCAATTTGACGTGATATGGATTCTCTATTCGTTCCCGCGTAACGAGCGTATTCGAGTCAAGACCACGATCGCGGACGGCGAGGGTGCGCCCAGTGCGGTCCCTATTTGGCCAGCCGCTAATTGGCTGGAGCGGGAAGTCTATGACATGTTTGGCATTCATTTCGACGGACATCCCAACCTGAAGCGCATCCTGCTGCCGGACGGCTGGAAGGGACACCCGCTACGCAAGGATTACGGAATCATTCAACAGGATCAAGAGTGGGTAAAGATCAACCTGGGGATCGAGAGCGGGCAATGACCGATCCCACCTTTCACCTGGAATTGCAAGAACACGAGAAGACTTTTCTCGACAGCAATGAACTCATCATCAATATGGGCCCGCAGCATCCGGCGACGCATGGAGTGCTGCGCGTCATTCTGAAACTGGACGGCGAAAAAGTGCTGGGCACGGAGTGTGTGATCGGCTATCTCCATCGTGGGGTGGAGAAGATCGCAGAACATCGTACTTACACTATGTTCAACCCCTATGTGGACCGCATGGATTATGTCGCCGCGGTCTCGAATGGACTGGGATATTGCGAGTCAGTAGAGAAGCTGCTAAACGTTGAAGCTCCGCCCCGGGCGAAATACATTCGCGTCGTCCTGGCCGAACTGAACCGGCTGGCCAGCCACATGCTCTGGCTGGGCACACACGCACTTGATATCGGCGCCATCACGCCGCTTTTTTACACCTTCCGCGACCGTGAAGAGATCCTTAAGATTTTCGAGAAATACTGTGGAGCGCGCCTCACTACTCACGCTTTCCGCATCGGCGGATGTCTCTACGAGACCTATGAAGGATTCGAACGCGAAGTAAAAAAGTTCCTGGAGTTCGTCACTCCTAAGATCGGCGAATACGAAGAATTGCTTACCACCAACCGCATCTGGGTGGAACGAACCAAAGGTGTAGGCACGATCTCGGCAAAGGATTGCATAGCGTTGGGAGTCACCGGGCCCGTGCTGCGTGCCAGCGGTGTGAAGTGGGATATACGCAAAGCGCAACCCTATGCTGCTTACGCTGATTTCGATTTCGAAATACCAATTGGGCAAAGCGGCGATACTTATGACCGGTACGTCGTCCGGATGGAGGAGATGCGGCAGTCGCTGCGGATTATTGCCCAAGCCATCGATCGAATTCCCGAAGGCCCCATCATGGCCAAAGTTCCCAAGGTGATCAAGCCTCCGGTGGGCGAGATTTATCACTCGATCGAAGCCCCGAAAGGTGAGTTGGGATATTTCATTGTGAGCGATGGATCGACGCAGCCCTATCGCGTAAGAGTGCGACCGCCTTCATTCGTGAATTTGCAAGCCTTAGACCTGATGGTGCGCGATCAACTGGTGGCAGATGTTATTGCAGTCATCGGAACGCTGGACATCGTGCTGGGCGAGGTAGATCGCTGATGGTCGAGTACATCAAATCCTACCTCGACAGCACTACCACGCCGGGCCAGGCCGGCAACATGTTCTGGGCGTCCGTCTATATTCTGCTCATTTTTTTGGGACTATCGGTCGCAGTGATTGCGATGAACTGGCTGGAGCGAAAAATTCTCGCGCACATGCAGGTTCGCCTGGGTCCCATGCGGGTGGGACCACACGGCCTGCTGCAACCGATCGCCGATGCCATCAAGCTGCTGATCAAAGAAGACATCATGCCATCGCAGGCAGACGGCTTCGTCTTCTGGGTCGCGCCGATTGTGGTGGTCATCACTGCATTCACGGTTTTTATCGTCGTACCCTTCGGGCCTACGCACGCTGTTACCGACATGAATATTGGCGTCCTCTTTATGCTGGGGGTGTCTTCACTGAGCGTGCTGGGGATCGTGATGGCGGGATGGGCCTCCAACTCGCACTATCCCTTAATGGGGGCTCTGCGCTCGAGCGCCCAGATGGTTTCCTACGAAATAGCGATGGGCCTGGCAGTAGTGTCGGCTGTGCTGATGACCAGCCTTAACGCCACCGGCACCGGAACCTTGAGCATGATTGGCATTGTGCAATCGCAGCAGGCACAGCAGATATGGTTTGCATTCAAGTTTTTTCCCCTGGGGCTGATCGCGTTCTTTGTTTTTGCGGTTGCGATGGTGGCGGAAACCAACCGCGCGCCGTTTGACTTGCCGGAGGCCGAATCTGAGCTAACCGCGGGCTTTCACACCGAGTACAGTGGCTTTCGCTGGTCGCTCTTCTTTCTCGCGGAATACTCGGCAATGATTGCGGTTTCGTCGATTGCGGTGACTCTGTGGTTAGGCGGATGGCTTCGTCCCTTTCCACATTTATTGAGCGGAAGCACCTGGGACCTGGGGTTCTCTCTCCTTCCAGGGATAACTTTCCTTCTACTGGGACTGATGGCGTTCGTGGGCGTGTTTCGCATGCCTAAACATCCATATTTTCGAGTACAGACAATCGGTCTGGGAGGATTCGGCGTGGTCCTAGGACTGATTGGCTTACTGTTATTTCTGCCTCCGGTGCGCGACCGTATCCAGGATATTTTCTGGTTTGCCGCTAAAGTTGCTTTCTTTATGTACCTGTACATCTGGTATCGCGGAACCTTCCCACGATATCGCTTCGATCAACTGATGAAAGTGGGATGGAAGGTGCTGCTGCCAGTCGGAATCGGCGTACTCATTCTGACCGCAGTTGCGGGAGTCTTGCTCTGATGCAACCTGTCGCCACAACTTTTTTCTTCTACTTTCTCTCTGGACTGACGTTGATCGCCGGTGTGTTGGTGATCACGCGCCGAAATCCCATCCACTCCGCACTGGCCTTGATTCTTGCTCTTCTCGGGCAGGCCGGACTTTATCTGATGCTCTATGCACCGTTTGTCGCTGGCGTGCAGATCATCCTTTATGCGGGCGGCATCATGGTCCTCTTCCTGTTCGTGATCATGCTGGTCAACATTGAGAAGTCGCAAAGGGAAGAGCAATTCAACAAGCAGTGGGTGGTCGGCATTTTGGCCGCGGTCGCGTTGGGAGTGCTATTTGTGTTGGTCTACACCAAGGGGAGATCGCTGTTTCCTGAGCGCGTGGCGCAGTTGCCCGAGCAGTCCAACACTCAGCAGATCGCTGTCATGCTCTACGGCAACTACATGTTCACCTTTGAGATCGCTTCGTTGTTGTTGCTGGTGGCGATCATCGGCGCGGTAGTCATGGCGAAGAAGAGAATTTGAGGGTTAAATGGTTCCAATTACCACATTGCACTATCTGGTCGTGGCTGCGGCGCTATTCGTTTTGGGAGTCATCGGAGTATTGACGCGTCGAAACGTAGTGATTGTGCTGATGTCGATCGAACTGATTTTGAACGCGGTCAATCTCAATTTGGTAGCGTTTTCGCGGGTCTACGGTCTGCACGGCCAGATATTTGCAATCTTTGTGATCACGGATGCAGCCGCCGAAGCCGCAGTCGGCCTGGGAATTTTGATTGCGTTCTTCCGCAACAAAGAAACTGTAAATATGGACGACGTGGATTTGTTGAAGTGGTAGAAGGGCAGCACCTAGCAATTAGCACTTGGCATTTAGCCATTATGGGCACTTGCCGCTGCCTGCAAAATCGCTAGTTGGCTAAGTGCTAAGTGTTAAGTGCTAATTGCTGGTCTTAAATAATGTTCTTTCTCTCAAACATCTGGCTTATCCCGCTGCTGCCGGCCATTGGGGCGGCGACGATGTTTTTCTTTGGCCGCAAGCTGCAAAAATCCACCGTGAACGCAGTGTGTGTGGGCATGGTGGTGATCGCGTTCCTGTTGGCTTGCGGTGCGGTTTGGCAATACTCGGATTATTCCCGCCATAATCCGGGAAAGCCTTACGAGAATATTCTCTACACCTGGCTTGGTTCGGACACAGGTCATCTGACTTACCTCAAGCACGACGGCACGCCTGCCCCGTTTCACGCGGACGCAGGCTTCTTGCTCGATCCACTCTCCAGCATCTGGTTGCTATTTGTGACCGGCGTCGGAATGTTGATCCACATTTACTCGACCGGTTACATGGCGCACGAAGGCGGATACTACCGTTTCTTCGGATATCTGAACCTGTTCATGTTCTCCATGCTGACACTGATTCTGGCGAACAACTACGCGCTGATGTTCGTGGGTTGGGAAGGCGTAGGTCTATGTTCGTACCTGTTGATCGGATTCTACTTCCACCGCAAGTCCGCCACGGATGCGGCGAACAAGGCGTTCATTGTGAATCGCATCGGTGACGCCGGATTTCTCCTGGGAATGTTCACGATTGCCTGGTACTTCGGCTCGTTCCGCTTGACTGAAGTGACTGAATTAGCGCGCAGCGGAAAGTTTTCCATCGGAGATCCTATTATTACCGCAGCGACACTGCTTTTGTTCGTAGGCGCGTGCGGAAAATCCGCACAGCTGCCGCTCTATGTCTGGCTGCCCGACGCCATGGAAGGCCCCACACCAGTGTCGGCACTCATCCACGCCGCGACGATGGTCACCGCGGGCGTTTACATGGTGGCGCGATCGAATGCACTGTTCGTGCTGGCGCCAACTTCCATGAAGACGGTGGCGATTGTGGGAACGCTGACCGCGATTTTCGCCGCAACGATTGCGCTGGTGCAAAACGACATCAAGCGCGTACTCGCCTATTCCACCGTCTCGCAGCTGGGATACATGTTCCTCGCCCTGGGGGTGGGTGCTTTTGCGGCTGGAGTTTTTCACGTATTCACCCATGCTTTCTTCAAGGCACTTCTATTCCTGGGTTCAGGGTCTGTCATTCACGCCATGAGCGGCGAGCAGGACATGCGCAATATGGGCGGCCTGCACCGTCGGATCCCGATTACTCACTGGACTATGTTCATCGCGACGCTGGCGATTGCCGGGATTTTTCCCTTCGCCGGATTTTTCTCCAAAGATGAAATCTTATGGCAAGCATGGTCGGCGGAAGGTGGCGCATATCGTCTTCTTTGGCTCGTCGGCTATGGCACCGCGTTGATGACGGCGTTCTACATGTTCCGCCTGATGTATCTGACGTTTCACGGGCGGCCTCGCATGAGCCACGAAGTGGAACATCACATCCACGAATCGCCCAAGTCGATGACCGTGCCTCTGATTATTCTGGCTTTCTTCTCTTTGTTTGCCGGTTTCCTGGGATGGCCGCAAAGCCTGGGTGGATCGAATCGCTTCGAGAAGTTCCTGGAACCGGTATTCGCCAAGGAAGCCAAGGTCCTACAGACAGAAGGCGAGTCGGCGCAGTTGGCGGCAGGAGCAAAGGAAGCAACGCACACCAGTGGCGCGGAATATTTTCTAATGATCTTCTCCCTGGCTGCGGCTGCCGCGGGTTGGGGAATGGCTTGGAGGGCTTATCGTCATACCGACAAGGGCTACACCGAGCCTATCGCCGCAGCGGCGCCTCCGGTTTACTCCACGCTGCTCAATAAGTATTACGTGGATGAAGCATACGATTACGCCTTCACCGGCCGTCGCAAAGTTGGAGACATGCGT
>DATHJP010000542.1:0-3416 GCA_035489695.1 Terriglobales bacterium | reverse complement strand
CTCGTTATTGCTGTCGCACATTTTGCCGGCTGGACGAAGAGCGCTGCCGGCTGGGTACCTTTCCTCTTCCTTGCTACGGTGTTGCTCGGTTTTTGCACGTGGGAGGGTGGTTTGTTTGGCATTCAGGAACCCAACTATCACTTCGCCCGTTTTGACCAAGCCATCAAAGACGATAAGCATATCTTGTGTGTAGATCTCGAACGCGACCAGGAGGCGGTACTGGAGCGCGTGCTAAAATCTCATCCGAAGTTGGAGCCGGCAGGGTCGGAATTGCTCCACCAGCACTGGGTTATCGAGTTTCAGAAAAAAGTGCCGCGTTTCTTTAAGCAAACATGGCCATGAAAGTCACCCGCAACGCGTATCAAATTGGCTCTGCGACGCTTTCCGGCGCGGCCATCCACTTCGCACCTCAGACACGAGGAGTCTCCCATGACCAAACACGCTGCTGACACGAACCGCCGTCGCTTCATCAAGCTCACCGTCACCGGGCTGGCCGCCGCGCCGTTGGCCAACGCAATGTTCAGCGGAAGCGCTGAGGCAGCCGACATGCTCAGCGAGTCCGATCCGACGGCAGTGGCGCTGAAGTACAAGATGGATGCCACCAAGGCGCCCGATCGCAAGGATGCGACGGCCTTCTGCAACAACTGCAACCTTTATACCGGCAAGCCGAATGATGCCAACGGCCCCTGCACTGTTTTCGGAGGCAAGCTTGTCAGCTCCAAGGGCTGGTGCGCTTCCTGGGTCAAGAAAGCCTGAACGGCCGGCTGCGCGGGCTCCGGAAAATTGTTTCCCTTGAGTTGGCTGGGCGCGTGGTCGCCACCCGAATTCACCTCGCCTGGTCCCCCGCTAGTCCGAGGATCCGCTAGCGACCTCGAACCTGCTTTGAGTCACCGGGGCCGCTTGACTCTTGATTGTGGCGATGCCGAAGCGTTGCCGCCGGCGATAGCCGACCCAGCCCCCTAACAGCAACATCGCCAGCAAGGCTGGTTCGTTGTGCATGGTCGTGTTCACGAGACCGATTCCTGCAATCGTTAGAAACGCTGATGCGGCTCCCGACCACAGCAGCCAATGAAGTGCTTCGTCATCGGGGCGTGGTAGGCCGCGCAGGAGGCTTATCGCGAACGCGATGAGCAACACGACCAGCGACGTGAACCCTACAACGCCGCGCTCGGCGAGGGTGTTCAAGTAAAGGCTGTGTGCGTGGGAGCTCACCGCGTATGTGGTGTCAGAATAATTTTCGCCGCGCAACGTGAGCCAGCCCTGAACATCGGTTTCTTGCGCTTGACCGAAGTTGCTGTTGCCGATGCCGAAAACGGGGTGCATGCGCCATTCCACGAGAGCCTGATTCCAAATCTGGTAGCGCGCCCCTAGGACGGGGTGCGGAGATTCCGCTACGAACTCCTGCTTTCGCCAGATTTCCGTGTCGAATCCAATGATCATCGCTGCGAAAGCCACGACGCTCACGCTTGCCACCAGGAGCAACCGCGGGCTGCGCCGCAGCCATAGCACGCCAAGACCGAGCGCCTGCAACATCACCGTGACAGCTGCGGCGCGACTGCCAGAGAAGCACACTGCAGTCAACAGAACCGCTAATCCCGCGATGCCTCCCGCACGCCATTGAGGCGGCAGCGACGGCCAGTACGTTGCCAAACCTCCTAGCAGCCCGCCGAAGCAAATCACGATGTAGATGACACTATGGTTTACATGGCCGACGGAGTTGAGTTGGATGCCCAAGTACTTGTGCGGCCAGGCCAACGCCAGCATCGCCCATATCGAGGCGACGATCACAGAGATCGCTAACGCGACATAGATAACTTTCCACGCCGATTCGCTGTAGTTGCTTCGGCTCAGCAACCAAAGAATTGATGTATAGCGAATGACGTCGCGGCAGGCATTCCACTCGTTATGTGTCGCGCCGGCGAATATCGCAGAAAGAAGAACCGAGACGAGCCACGTCGTTATGAGGGTGTCCCAGATGTTCCAGCCGCCGCCCCAATCGCCCTCTTTCCATCGAGCTACGAGCCACACCGCCAACCACGCGCCCCATAAGATATTCTTGGGCGCCTCGAACATGGGCAGTGCGATCGCTAGGCTTACGAGAAGCAAAACCTCGGCCGGGTAGCGAAAATGGAAGAGGGAGCGGGCTGCCATCGGCCTGATCTGCGACTTGGATCGCCCTTGATCATCTGCTCGGACGAGTCAAGCCATCATTATACGGTCCGAGTGGCAGCCCGGCGGCAGCGCCTCGGACCTGGCGGAGCGGCAAAAAAAAGCCGGGCTCTCGGCCCGGCTCGTCTT
The DNA here is from genome assembly GCA_035489695.1 of Terriglobales bacterium. GTDB lineage: Bacteria > Acidobacteriota > Terriglobia > Terriglobales > Acidobacteriaceae > 40CM-3-55-5. The sequence goes on along the minus strand of DATHJP010000542.1, from coordinate 1,118 downwards.
GAATTGCAACAACCGGCGTGTCAAACCGCCTGGATGTTGGAAGCCTGCTTCCCCTTGGGTCCCGTCGTTACTTCAAACGAAACTTTCTGACCTTCCTTGAGCGATTTGAAGCCGGGCATGTTGATCGCCGAGAAGTGCGCGAACAGATCTTCCCCACCGCCATCCGGCGTAATGAATCCAAAGCCCTTTGCATCGTTGAACCACTTTACTGTTCCAGTTGCCATTTTTTCCAATCCTTAAAACAAAAATAATCGGGTCGAACCCGGCCGATGTTTCGATCTCAAGGACAGGAAAGTACGGCGTTTCGGCGACAGCGAAGCAGCCGGACAGGTCGTGCTTTAGTACTTGAAATAAAACACAAGCAGGAATATACGCATTAACCCGTGCGGGGTCAAACACTTAGCACCAAAATACTCGCCCCGTGTTGCTTTCTTGCATCACCCTCCCAGTTCCGACCGGACCAGGGCAGCACCGGCGCCAAGCGCCCTGAGCTTGCCCCGGGCAACCTCCCGGGACAAAGGCACCATCCCGCAGTTCGTACAGGGCAGGAGCTTATTGGCCGGTACATACGCCAGCGCCGATCGAATCGTCGCGGCGACTTGCTCGGCGGACTCGATCTGGTCGGTTGCCACGTCGATCGCGCCGACCAGGACGTCTTTCCCCGCCAGTAACCCGATCATTTCAATGGGAACGCGGGAGTTGGCACACTCCAGGGAAACCTGGTCGATCGCCGACCGGGCGAGCAGCGGAAAGGTTTGCTCGTACTGGCGCCATTGCGAGCCCAAGGTCTTCTTCCACTCGATATTCGCCTTGATGCCGTAGCCGTAGCAGATATGGACCGCGGTGGTGCAGGCCAGGCCCTTGGCTGCGCGCTCCAGGGCCGTAACCCCCCAATCCCGGACCTCGTCGAAGTAAACATTGAAAGCGGGCTCGTCGAACTGAATGACATCGATGCCCGCCGCGGCAATTTCGGTGGCTTCCTCATTGAGTATCTCGGCGAAGGCCCAGGCGAGCTTTTCACGGCTTCCGTAATGTGAGTCGTAGAGGGTGTCCACCATCGTCATCGGGCCCGGCAGCGTGTATTTGACGCGTCGTTTGGTCTGACCGCGCAGGAAACG
>DATHJP010000541.1:0-4605 GCA_035489695.1 Terriglobales bacterium | reverse complement strand
GCTACCCGTCGATGATCCAAAGGATAACGTTAGCACCTTGGTAAAAATCGACGTCGAAGGTGCGGAGGTGGATGTCATCGAAGGAGGACGGTCATGGCTGCAGCCGTCAAACCTGTTTGTGATCGAGGTGCATCAAGAGCGATTCCTCGATCTGTTGCGCGATCTCTTCGCGGAGCGGGGTTTGCGACTTGTGCAAGTGGATCAGCGCCCGCTGTCGCTGCTGGGACGCGAGATGCGCGAAGAAAAGAATTGGTGGCTAGTCTCGGATATCGGCACATTGGCTTAATGGGAAAATTCGTCTGTGCTTTTCGCGGCCGTCGCGATTCCTATCAAGTGCCACTGGCGCTGGCAGAAGCGGCTCTCCTCGACCAATTCATTACCGATGCCTACGCGCTGCCGTGGGTTAAAACGCTGGCGAAACTTGGGCCGCAATCTGTTCGTGCAAAAGTGAGTTTCCGGTCCGAGCCGGATTTACCGGTAGAGCTTGTCCGCTGCCTTTGGGGCACGACGCTCGTCGAACATCTGCGCCATCGGCTTGGGTGCGCGCCTACCATGACATTTAATAAACTCGACCGTCATTTCTCGCGGGCTGCCGCCCGTCGCGCGGCACGGAACAAGACGCACCTCTTTCTTTACAGCCCCTACGCGTGGGAAGCATTCACCGCGCGCTACCCTCACACACCGCGCAAAATCTTGTTTCAATATCATCCTCATCCTCAGTTGGAGAGCCGCATCCTGGCCGAAGATCGCGCGCGTTACCCGAATGTGGGCGAGCCGTCCCCCCGCGCCGGGGCCCCTCCGTGGCCGGAGAAATTCCTTCGGCGCGAACGCGATTGCTGGAAGCACGCCGACTTCATCTTTTGCGCGAGCTCTTTCACGAAACGTTCGCTGATTGAGGCTGGCTGCAACGAAGGGCGCTGCTGCATCGTTCCTTACGGTGTCCAGCTGCCGGCCACCGCTGAGGTTGAACCCTCGTCCGAGTCGTTTCAGGCCATCTTTGTCGGATCCGGCGGACAGCGCAAGGGCCTGCATCATTTGCTGCTCGCATGGCAAAAAGCCTCGCTTCCCGCATCGAGCAAACTTACGGTCGTGTGCCGGATGATAGATCGCGGTATCGAGGAGCTTGTCGCGGCCACGCCCGGAGTCGAGTTGCGCCGCGGGGTGACAGAAGCGGAACTCGGGCGTCTATACGCTGGCAGTTCGCTCTTTGTAATGCCATCGCTAGCGGAAGGTTTTGGTCAGGTTTATCTCGAAGCCCTCGCGCACGGGTGCCCGGCGTTGGGCACGCCCAACACCTGTTTGCCGGACATCGGCGCCGAAGCGGACGGCGTTTTCCTCGTCACACCCGGTAACGTGGATGAGCTGACCGGGCAGCTCGAATCGCTTGCCCGCTCTTTAGTGGGCAATCGTACAGTTCGCGCGGCGGCGCGGGCCTGCGCAGCGAAATTCACCTGGCCCTCATTTCGTGAGGCGCTGCGACAGCATTTGGTCAGTTGAGCGACGACCCTTTAACTGCGCACACTGGACATTTCCCAACGCGCGCATTATCAATCTTAAGTGCAGGATGGACGTGTTGGAATTTGTCCGCTCCTGATCCAATGAATGTTATGAGAGGGCTAGACCACTCTTTCGAGCAAATGGGAAACGCCTTGAACAAGCCTGCGCGAGCGTTCAGCTCATCCAAAAAGAAGGGCGTGCGAGCTCCCGAGCTCGTCGGCACAGGAGTCTTTTTGCTGGGCTTGGGCCTGACCTATGCCAGCCTCACCGGCGACACGCCGTCGGCGCTGGCGCGATATGCAGCGGTGGGAACGGGTATCAGCCTGGCCCTCTCGATGCTAATCGAACTCAACCAACGATGGGAGAACTTGCTGCGGGCGGATATCGTCGGGTTGCTTGCACTCTACTTCCTCATTTTCGTCGAGTTCCTATTTCCTCAGCCCTACTTCGACGCTATGGTGGGGTCTCCGCAAAAGATTGAGCGTGCCATTGACGTCTGCCTCTGCGCGTTCGCGGCGCTTAGCATCGGGCGGCATTGCATTAGCCAGCGAGTTCGGCCCTGGAGGTTCGTTGACATGGAAATGCCCGTATCCATCTTGCTGTTTCTGTTTTGGATCAGTTTCGCCCTCGGATATTTCCACATGCTGCTGGCGGTGAACTTCAATCCGATCGAAATGATTAATGATTTTTTCCTGCCGCGGTTCGAAGTGCCGTGGGCGCGGCTCCAGTACGGCGACGCACACGCGTTGCTGTATGAGCTGGGCGCGACCCTTTACCTGGTGCCGCCGCTGGCGGGACTGATCCTCGGACGCGGAAGGATCCGTTCGACCCATAACATAATACTGGTGGTGCTGGCGCTATTTCTCACGCTCTTATACGGTTTTAGCAACGGTACACGAAACGTCATTTTCTCCTATGTTGTCACCTTTATGGTGAGCTACTTTTATGCCTCCTCGGCCTCAAAGTGGAAGATTATTATTCTGAGCGCAATTGGGGCAGCGATACTGGCTCTTTCGACGATTTATGGAGTCCGCTTCCGCGATGTCGGTTTAGGCAGCTATCTCAAAGGGGCACGAGAGGACCGAGCCGCGTTCGAAGCGGGCCTCCATGTGGACTACAACTTGTATGTCGTGTCGGAGCTAATAACCATCTTCCCTGGTTATATCAACTACATCGGATGGGATGGGCCGATATGGTTCGTGGCGCGCCCAGTTCCGCGGGTTCTTTGGCCGGGCAAACCGCGGGGCGCAAACGTCGCAGCGGAAAACGTGGTCGAATCAGAGGGAGCGAGTCTCAGTTGTACCTTCGTCGGGGAGAGTTACATGGTCGCGGGGTTAGCGGGCGTAATTGTCACAGCATTCGGGATTGGCATGCTGGCTCGATGGTGGACGAAGAAGGTGTTTTCTACGCATTCAGATCTCGGCATCGTGATCTACGGCTCCGGCTTCTTCGCTGTGGCGATCACGATGAGGAGCATTTACGCCCTCCCTGTGGCGATCTTACCGACGATCTTTTTGGCGACGACCAGTTATTGGATGACGCGACGACTGCCAAAGTGGGGCCTGCTGCGGCAGTTTCAGCGGAGTGAGACGTAAGCATAGAGTGCCGTTGGTCACATCGTACCTTGCCACCTCGCCGCCAAACCGGGGGAGATGTTTCAGGCGCTGGCGGCAGGCCAGGCCGTGGAACTGAGTGTCTACCACATGGGAGCAGCTTCGCCAAACTCGCCGTAGCCAGAGATTCCATTGGAGGCTCAAGGTCAAGGAAGCAATATCAAGGGCGATGCCCATTCCTAAAGTTCTCTTTCTGTACACCGAGATCGCAGATTATTTCCTAGCCTGCTGCCGGGCGTTGGTAAATGCGGGAGCCGAGGTGCACGTGGTTTGCTGGCCGGTGAACCCGGAAGCGCCTTTTCATTTTAAGGAGATTCCCGGGGTCAGGCTCTACAACAGGAAAGCGTATGATACTGCTGCGTTGGAAAAAGTGGCTGCAGAAATCGAGCCTGCTGTAATCGTATGTAGCGGCTGGATCGACAAGGGTTACCTGAAACTCTGCCGGCAATTCAAAAACGCTGTTCCGACAGTACTTATCATGGACAATCACTGGCGGGGTGGCTTCAAACAACATATTGCCTGCATGGCGAGCCCCTTTTACTTAATGAGCAAATTCAGTCATTGCTGGGTTCCCGGAAAACCGCAATATCCCTATGCAAGGAAACTAGGTTTTTCCACTGAGAAAATAATGACCGGTTTTTATTCTGCCGATACCAGCCGGTTCAATGAACTATACGAAGTATCGAAGCGGGAAAAAGAAAACGATTTTCCGCGCAGGCTCATCTATGTGGGCCGCTATCATGTGTTCAAAGGTATTAAGGACCTGTGGAAAGCTTTCGTTGAATTGCAGGATGAGTCCCCAAATGAGTGGGAATTATGGTGCCTGGGAACAGGGGATGTGAAACCGCTGAGCCATCCAAAGATCAGGCATTTTGGGTTTGTCCAGCCTTCCGCAATCGGGAGCTTTGTAAAAGATACGGGGGTTTTCGTACTGCCCAGCCATAAGGAACCATGGGGGGTGGCAGTGCACGAATTTGCCGCTGCAGGATTTCCTCTGGTATGCAGTGACAGGGTCGGAGCAGCTGCCGAGTTTGTCGAACAAGGGCTCAATGGGTATATCTACGGCGCCGGTGATGTGGATGAACTGAAGCACGTTCTGAGGAAAATAATTTCGAAAAGCGATCAGGAACTAAAAAAGATGGGCCGCAGGAGCCATGAACTGGCGCAGGTGATTACCCCCATGAAATGGGCGGCAACTTTAAACCGTGTTATGCAAACATCCTGCCATTAAAAGAAATGTGCGGCATCGCGGGAATATTAAGTCACAGAGCGCCCATCGAACGGATTGAGACGCGCTTGGAAGCGCTGGTGCGCGACTTGCACCATCGCGGCCCCGACGACCGGGGCATTTGGATTTCGAAAGACAACCATGTTGGGTTGGCGGCGACGCGGCTGGCGATTCTCGATTTGAGTCCGGCTGGTCATCAACCGATGTCGTCAGCGGACGGGCGCTACATCATCGTTTTCAACGGCGAGATCTATAATTTTCGCGAAC
>DATHJP010000540.1:0-7008 GCA_035489695.1 Terriglobales bacterium | reverse complement strand
CGGCGAGCGTGAACCATTGCGCTGGCTGTCGATACAGATTGCCCAGATTGTGTCCTACCAAATCCGAACTTGACCCATAACCCAGCATCAAAACCAGAGCAGGATTGGCGTCCACAATGATGCCAGTCGAGTCGCAGCGGCAAATCCCGTAAGGTGCATTGGTCACCAAAGAGCGAAAATTGATTTCTGAGCGGCGTAATGCTTCCTGAGCCGAGCGTAGAGCTGCGTTGAACCAGCAGATCAGCAAAGCCACGACCACGAACAGGGTCAGATGGATGATGGCCTTCCGGTAGTCGCCAGGGGATCGCGCTGACTGGATTGAAAAATAGGCGCTTACCGTAAGAGCGAAAGAGGTGGCGGCCAGTCCGGGTTTCCATCCGCCATACCAGGCACTTACCATGATGGCGACGGCAAACACCACGAGCCGGCTTTCCAATACGTCGGACAGCAACAATGCCGGTATCAGAGCCAGGCTGATGCTGAGGACGGCAACTCCGTAGCGCAGAATTGGGGCCCGGGTGGCAGCGATAGAGCGGGTGCGGAGAAGGGGGAGCTTCACTCGCATACTGCCCAATCCTAGTTCCATAATGGGAAAGCAGCGAGTTACGCTAGTACATCTAAAATGTGTTCAGTGGTACGACGTCTGCTTGAGCCAATTTCTCATCGCATCTTTAACTAAGCGATTCCAATCGGGCGGCCAAGAACACCGCGATTCGGCAATACCCGGGCAAGAACTTGCAAGAAACGGTGGAAAGCCGGAAACTACTCACGCTCCCTGAATAGAGACGCATGAATATCGGTCTTTTCGGCGGAACCTTCGATCCGATTCATAACGGACACATTGCGCTGGCGCGCGCGGCCCGGGACCGTTGTGAGCTCAGCCGGATTTATTTTGTGCCGGCTAACATTCCCCCTCACAAACAGCGGCCGCCGGTGGCATCGTACTTCGATCGCTCTGCCATGGTGGTGCTCGCAACCCGAGAGGAAAGCGCTTTCCTGCCATCTTCGCTGGAAGCTCCCGGCGCAGGTGCGACAAACCTGGGCGGCCGCAAAGGGAAGCAATCCGAGCACGCGGTCGCGGGAGCGAATTACACCATTGATACTGTCCGACGACTGAAGCAAACATTAAAGAAGAGTGACCGCCTGTTCCTTCTGATGGGGATCGACGCTTTCAAGGACATTGCAACTTGGCATGAAGCCGAGGCATTATTTCAAGAGTGTGAGTTCATCGTGGCCAGCCGTCCTGGATACTCGTTGGCGGATGTGGCCAACTCTCTTCCAAAGAGCCTGCGGCCCGCGTCGGCGGTGACCAAGCCATTCGCCAGGCAGCCCGCCAAAGGAGACTTGGCATTGAACGGTGCGACCGTCCATCTTTTGGACGACGTACATCAGCCAATTTCCGCGACCGCAATCCGGGAAGCCGTCCTGGCCAAAAGGCCGTTGCGGAAATTTGTTGACCCGACCGTCGCCGAATACATCAAAAAGATGGAGCTTTATCGCCGATAGCCGCTCCAACTCTCATTCGATCCGGCGATGAGCTTAGCTGGCTTTACAATGGCAATACTGTTTGATCAATGCACTTACTCTAATTCATGAAGAAGACCCATCTTAAGCGACCGGTATTCGAAGCTATCAGCGCCTGCCAGGAAAAGAAGGCGGAACACATCGCGGTATTAGAGTTGGAGCCAGAATCTGGCGCATTTACCGATTACTTTGTTGTGTGTAGCGGCACTAATCCACGCCAAGTCCAGGCTATTTCCGACGAGGTGGAAGAGCGCTTGGACAAAGCGGGTATGCGGCCAGCTCACGTGGAGGGCTACAAACAGGCGGAATGGGTGCTGCTGGATTACGTGGATTTCGTGGTGCACGTATTCTCCGAGAAGGCGCGCAGCTACTACGACCTGGAACGGCTCTGGAAATCAGCCAAGCGCCTAGAGCCTGGCGATCTCACTGCGGTAGCGACCAGAAAAAAACGTGCACCGGCACGTCCGTTGAAAAAGAAGCGGGCGTAAGCAAAGTTTCCGCTTACTATTTATTTCCTATGAAATCAGCCCAGGATTCCAAGCCACAATGGGGATCTTCCTACCGGCTGGTGGCAACAGAAAAGTGGAAGGTCAAATCGGCCGCAATGGGGGCTGCGGTCACTCAGGCGTTGATTGACTACGCCTCGCCTCAAGCCGGCATGCAGGTTCTCGACCTTGCCAGTGGCACCGGCGAACCCGCTATCAGCTTGGCGTCACACGTCGGAAGCGAGGGCCGTGTCACGGCCTTGGATTTGAGTGCCGAGCTTCTGCAGATTGCGGAACAGCGAGCCCGGCAGCGCGGCCTCGATAACTTTTCGACCTGTCAGGCAGACGCTCAGAGTTTGCCCTTCCCGGATCAGAGCTTCGATCTCGTCACTTGCCGCTTCGGAGTCATGTTTTTCGCTGACTGCAATGAAGCCTTGCGCGAAGTTCATCGCGTGCTGCGGCCGGGAGGCCGAGCATGTTTTGTGGCGTGGGGACCATTTGACCAGCCGTACTGGTCGAACACGATGGGAGTCGTTATGAAGCACGTCGGAGGTCCCGCCATACTGCCGGGTGACCCAGATCCGTTCAAATTTGCCCAACCCGGCAGCCTGTCGGCCGCCCTGCGTCGCGCCGGATATGCGGCCATAGAAGAAAACACTGAAACGCTGCCTTGGATTTGGCCGGGGAGCGAGGAAGAAGTTTGGGAGTACCAGAAGGCGGTCGCCGTGCCATTCCGCCCGCTGCTTGATCGCGTTCCACCCGAGAAGTGGGACACAGTGAACCGCGAAGTCCACGCTGCGCTCGGCCGGTACACGGAAGATGGAAGCGTGAAGTTTGGCGCCGCAGTGGTGCTCGCCTCAGGAACGAGATCGTAACTAGAACCTGCAGTTTGTTATCAAGCAACTGACCACTGACCACCGGCCACTATCTCCATGAAGCTCAAAGTTGTATGGATTGGCAAGACCAAAGAGCCCGCCATCCAGGCGCTCACCGACGACTACTTGAAACGACTATCTCATTATGCCGACGTGGAAGCAGTACAGGTGAAAGACGAATCGGCGCTGCTGAAGTTTTGTGCCAAAGACGCTCGCCCCACAAAACATACTCTGGTTCTGCTGGATGCCGTGGGAAAGGAGCTTTCTTCCGAAGAGTTGGCAAAGTTTCTACGAGAACATCAGGAGCGAAATCCATTGCTACTGTTGTTCGCCATCGGCCCGGCGGACGGGTTTACGGACGCAGCGCGTCAAGCCGCTGGACTGGTGCTCTCGTTATCTAAAATGACATTGCCGCATGAGTTAGCGCGGATCGTACTGCTGGAACAGCTCTATCGTGCATTTACCATTCTAAAGGGCCATCCATATCATCTGGGCCACTGAGTGGGCTGTGGAAATCAGGCGTGTACCTTCGTGATATGTAATACCACTGCCCCGGGGTTTAGAGTCTGTCCGACGCAATAGATCTCGGCCGTATCCCAAGGAGGGATGCCATGAAAAATCCTTTAGATGTACTCCGCACGAAAGAACAGGAACTACTGAAGGTAAAGAAAGAGGTTGAGGCGTTGCGCATCACCGTCCATTTGCTCGGCGAGAAGAACCAAACTGACGAAGCCATGAACTTACGTCAAGTAATCGAGATGCCGTAGTAGTTCATTCGTAGTCCTAATTTCCTAGCTGCTCGAGCTTGTGCCGCGATCCAGCGGTCCGCTACTGAGTCCCACCCGCCCGATGCTCCCCCGGGAGCCACTGGAATCCCTGTCCCTGCTCTAAGCTGCGAGAACAGGTACAATCAACACCTTACCCAGTATGTCCGACATCCGTCGTGGACTGATCATCGTAAATACCGGCCCCGGCAAGGGTAAAACGACAGCCGCCATGGGGACGGCGCTCCGTGCCGTTGGCCAGGGCATGCGCGTGCTCATGTTGCAATTCCTGAAAGGCTCCTGGCATTACGGTGAGCTGGACGCGGTGAAAGCATTCGGCGACAAGTTCGTCATGAAGCAAATGGGCCGCGGATTCGTGAAAGTGGGGACGGAGAAGCCCGATCCCGAAGATGTGCGCATGGTCGAGCAGGCATGGACAGAAAGCGAGCAGGCAATCCAATCCGGTGACTGGGATCTGGTCATTCTGGATGAAATTAATTACGCCATCAGCTACGGAATGCTTAATCCCCAAAACGTGGCCGAGAGCCTCAAAAAGAAGCCCGAGATGGTGCATGTTATCTTGACCGGACGGAACGCTCATCCGACAATAGTCGAGCTAGCCGACACGGTTACTGAAATGCGCCAGGTAAAGCACGCTTACGAGAAAGGTGTAATGGCGCAGAGAGGGATCGAATACTAGGCATTGGAAAGTGGCAATCGTAAATCGCATGACGTGGTTCAAGCGCCAATCCGGTGAGCTGGATACTTCGGGCGAAAAGAAAGTTCGCACCGAGGGCCTGTGGGTGAAGTGTGAACAATGCCGGCAGATTATCTGGAAAAAGGATCTGGAAGAGAATTTGAACGTATGTCCCAAGTGCGACAAACACTTCCGTATTGACGCTCGCGCCCGCCTGGCCCAACTTCTCGACGATAATCAATACGACATCACCGATGCAGATCTGGTCTCCACTGACCCGCTGAAATTCGTTGATCTGAAAGCCTACTCATCGCGCCTGAAACAAGCGCAATCCGACACTGGGCTAAAAGATGCGGTAATCAACGCTCATGGAAGACTGAATGGGCGCCCCGTGATTGTGAGTGCCATGGAGTACTCCTTCATCGGAGGAAGCATGGGCGCGGTCGTGGGAGAAGCCATTACCCGAGCTATCGAGCAGGCCACCGACTCTAAACAACCCATCATTATTATTTCGGCGTCGGGCGGGGCACGCATGATGGAGGGCGTCGTCAGCCTGATGCAGCTGGCGAAAATTTCGGCCGCCCTGGCCCGTCTGGATGAGGCCCGTGTACCCTACATCTCGGTTCTCACGGATCCGACTACGGGCGGTGTGACCGCATCTTTCGCCATGCTGGGTGACCTCAACATCGCCGAGCCCGGAGCGCTGATCGGATTTGCCGGCCCGCGCGTAATCGAACAGACCATCCGCCAAAAACTGCCTCAAGGATTCCAACGTGCGGAGTTTCTACTGGAGCACGGGATGCTGGATGCAGTAGTCCACCGCAAGCAGCTCAAGCCATACATTGCCCGCGCCCTGGAGTTTATGACCCCCACACGCGCCGCGTAGCTGGCTCCCATTAAATGGGTGCCCGTTCAAGCTCTGCTTGGGCGGGGATTTTAGCGCCCTCACCTGCATTAACTGCTGTCTACTGGAAACTCAGGGGCACAAGACCGCATACTTGGTAAGCTAATAGTTACTTGTCAATGTCCTACGAAACGGCCGTTGCACGAATCTACGCGTTGGGCCACGAACTGGCGCAGATGCCGGCGCCCAAGTTCGACCTCGAGCACATGCGCGTATTGCTGGGAGCCCTCGATCATCCGGAGCGGCAATTTCCGGGTGTTCTGATTGCCGGGACCAATGGCAAAGGCTCGACCGCAGCAACCCTGGCTTCGATCCTCCAAGCTTCCGGCGTTCGCACTGGCCTGTATACCTCGCCGCACCTGGTTCGGATCAACGAGCGGATTCGAATCAATGGGGAAGAGATCAGCGACGACGAATTCGCGCTGCTGCACGACATGGTCGACCGAACCGCCGAGCGCTTAGTAGGAGAGGGCGAACTACCCTGGCATCCCAGCTTTTTCGAAATGCTGACTGCCATGGCTTTTGAATATTTCTCGCGAAAGAAGCTAGACATCGCCGTGCTCGAAGTCGGCATGGGCGGACGTCTCGATGCCACCAATGTGATTGAGCCTCAGATCAGCATCATCACCGACATTTCTCTCGATCATCAGAAGTTCCTGGGAAATACGGTAACCGAGATTGCGCGTGAAAAGGCGGGGATCATCCGGCGCGGCGGCGTAGTGGTCACGCTTCCGCAGCAGCCCCAGGCAAACGATGTAATTGGAAATACAATCCTCGATTTGGAAGCACAGGCAGTGAGTGCCGTCTCCTATGTGCCGCCAGTCGCGCCTAGCACTGAATACCACGTGACCAATAGCGAATCAGGGCACGCAGTCTTCCGTTATCCGCTCGAAGTCATGGGGAAACGAATATCGGTAGAGACTGCACTGGTAGGGCGACATCAGCTGAGGAATGTGGCGTTAGCCATTGCCGCAGCCGAAGAACTGAGCAATCGTGGATTCGCGATTAGCCCCGACTCAATTGAGCGAGGCATTCGCGAAACACATTGGCCGGGCCGTTTCCAAGTAATACCTGCAGCAAACGGTGCTCCCGAATATGTTCTCGACGTTGCGCACAATCCGGCGGGCGCGTGGGCGTTGCGATCGACTCTTTCCGGGGCGTACGAAGACCGGCCGTTCACCTTTGTCTTTGGCGCCATGCGGGACAAAGCAATCTCTGAGATCGCGGAGATCCTCTTCCCCCTGGCGGAACGTGTAATTGCCACGCGTGCCGATAACCCGCGTTCGGCGACGTCACCAGAGATACGAGAAGCCGCGGCTCATACCTCGGTCGCCATTGAAGATGCCCCCAACGTTGCCGCAGCCTTGGAACGCGCGCAAACATTGGCAGGGTTGACCGGCGTCGTAGTCGTGACCGGCTCGATTTACATCGTAGGAGAGGCCATGCAGGCGCTGGGAATCAGAATCTAGTGATCTTATGCAAGAAGTGAACACATCAGTCACGGAGAGAACCGAAACTCTGCAAGAGCCGGCGATCATCACCACGCCGCCTCGTCCGAAGACATACGGTTGGATAAGCCGACTGCGCTCGTATCTAATCCTCGACCCGCTGATCTGGCTGTACACGGTCGTCCTGGGAATTATTTCTATTCCTTGCTCGATTTTCGGCGACACGGAACGCATCTTGCACGCGTTCGCCCGCTTCTGGTCCAGAGTGATCATGAAAACGATTGTTTCTCCCGTCAAAGTGACCGGCCTGG
>DATHJP010000539.1:0-3037 GCA_035489695.1 Terriglobales bacterium | reverse complement strand
CCCACGGGAGACGGTCCAAAACGACCGGTCGCTTGAAATCGTGCGCGAATCGCGTTACCAGCGAGTCATTGAATGGGCGCCATTAGCCGGGCGCAGCGCACTGAGAATCGAAACCAGGAGCCCCGGTCTTTCAATTCCCGTGCTTTCACCGGTTTTGCGTCGGCGAAATCCTGCTCCAACATCCGGCGCACCTGGCCGGCAAACTCGGCATCGGCGAAGGCCATCGTAATCTCAAAGTTCAGGCGGAAAGAGCGGTTGTCGAAGTTCGCGGTGCCGATGGTGCAGTAAAGGTCGTCGATGAACATCACCTTCTGGTGCATCAAACCCTTTTGGTAGCGATAGACCTTGATGCCGACTTTCTCCAATTCATCCAGATAGGACCAGCCGGACAACTGCACCAGTTTGTTATCCGTCTTGTCTGGCAGGAGCACTCGGACATCCACTCCGCGCAGAGCTGCCAGTTGCAACGCGCTGACGAACTGTTCATCCGGCACGAAATAGGGACTCGCCAACCAGAGCCGATTCGTGGCTGCGTTGATGGCGTTCAGGAAAAACAAAGTACAGGTCTCAAGTGAGTCAGCGGGTCCGGTGGGCAGAGAGAGCGCCACGCGGCGGGCACCGGACGGCGACGGTTGCGGATCCCAATTGAGCTTGAGGAGTTGCTGACTCGCCCAGTGCCAGTCTTCCAAGAAGGCCACTTGCACTCCCTGCACAACCGGGCCGGTCACTTTCACATGGGTGTCGCGCCAGGCACCGATGGTTAGATCGCGGCCCAGGTATTCGTCGCCCACGTTGAGTCCTCCAACCCACGCAGTTTGGCCGTCCACGACGACGATTTTACGATGATTGCGGAAGTTCAATTGCCAGCGGTTTGCGCGACCCTGCGTGGTGTTGAACCTGCGCACATCGACGCCCGCGTCCCGCAGTTCAGTTAGGGAGCTTTCAAACAAGTCCGGACTTCCGACTTCGTCATAAACAACATAAACGCGAACGCCTTGCCGGGCTTTCTCCACGAGCCGTCGCTTCAACTCTCCACCCGTGTTGTCCTTGCGGATAATGTAGAACTCGACGAGCACATACTCCTTCGCCTGTTCGATGCCCTCGAAGATCGACTTGAAGGTGGCGTCGCCGTCCACCAGCAACTCGGCATCATTGCCCGTGGTGAAGCGCATCCGGGCGAGCTGTTCGACTGCCAGGGAGTGGCCGAGGGTAGGATTTGCAACCAGTCCGCGATTGGTGAGATTCGCTAAATACTGCTGATGGATCGGGGACGTGTGCGCGAGATCGTTTCGACGTGCAATGACGTAGCCTTGAAACTTGCTGCGCCCGAAAATCCAATAGGCTGGCACACTCACATACGGCACGGTGTTGAGTGCGACGGTCCAGGCGATTGTGCCCTGCGCCGTGCGAACCTCCATAATAGCGCGCACGGAAGTCAGCGCGCCGGCCAGATGCGCGAAAATGAAGAAGCACGTCAAAAGCCTTCTTTTCCGTTTGCGCACCCAACCCGCCGTTCGCTTTGCCGCTGGATGGCGGTCGAAGTATTTCGACAACAACTCGCGGACTTTTTCAAACATACGATCATTCTATGGCTGGGGTTGGCCCCAGCAAGGTTGGCAACCAAGTTAGATTTTCGTCGCGGCAACTTCATTGCCATCCCCGGCGTCGTCGCTTTCTGCCCGCCTCTTCCAGAGAATGGCTGTGCATGGTCGATCTCCGTTGGTGCTTGTGTGCTCTTCTTGTACAGAGTGAAATGGCGGGACTCAACCACCAAACGATGAACACTGAAGGACTTGACGAAGGTCTCATCGAAACTCTCGGTAAGAAGGCAGTCGTCGAACTGACTGGCCTTTGCGGCTACTACACGATGGTCGCGATGACTCCGCACGCATTCGGTGTCGGAACTGATGCCGATGCCCGGTCCGCAAACCTAACGAACGAACCAACCAAACCATGAAAATCCTGATCGTTTACCATTCCCTCTACGGCCACACCTTGCAGCTCGCGCGAGCGGTCGAGGAAGGTGTGAAATCTGTCTCTGGAGTCGAAGCCGTCTTCCGGCGTGCGCCGGAATTCCCGCACACCGAAAAGGAACTCGAAGCTGGCGAAGGCTACGCGACGAAAGTATGGGGCGAGCAAAAACGTGTTCCTGTCTGCACCGTGGAGGATTTCCGGCAAGCGGACGGTCTTCTCATGGGATCGCCGACTCGCTTCGGCAACATGACTGCGCAAATGAAAGCGCTCATCGATTCCCTGGCGAGCCTCTGGCTTTCCGGAGCGATGGAAGGCAAACCGGCGGGTGTTTTCACCTCCACTGCTTCTACGCACGGCGGGCAGGAGACGACCTGCGTCACGATGATGATTCCGTTGATTCATCTCGGAATGCTCATCGTCGGCGTGCCCTATTCGACCGAAGGAATGATCCACACCGAAGCGCGCGGTGGCACGCCCTACGGTGCCAGTTCCATCGCCGGACCCAAAGGCGAGCTCGCGCCAACGGCTGAAGACCTCGCCATCTGCCGGGTTCAGGGCAAACGCGTGGCCGAACTTGCCAAGAAAATCCGCGGCTAATCAAATCATGGAATTCCTTTAGATCTACGTAGCACTCGGCGCTTTCACCGCCGCCACGCTCATAACGTTGCTCGCTGAAGGGCTTGCGCCTTTGTGGGGCGCACTATGGTTTCGCGCGATGGCAGGATTCGAAATCGTTCTGGGTTTGCTGGGAGTGGATGCACTCGTGTTCGGAAGCGTCAAGCGAAGCGGAGCGCAGGCGCATCCAACAGAGCGGGGATACTCTCAGAGCAAAGCAAAAGCTAACGCTAGTTGTTACGGCAGCATTCCCGAGCGCGGGTTGTAATCCCACCGAAAGCCCGGTCACGGAAGCGGCCATCTGAAATGGATTCTTTATGAAGGACGACACGACCAACTTGCCCAATGTTGACGAGTTGCATCCGGCCGATCTGGCGGACCGCCTGGAACGTCTCCCCTCGGATGCGGCGCGACAGGTCTTGCAGCAACTTCCACCGACTGAAGGCGC
>DATHJP010000538.1:0-9651 GCA_035489695.1 Terriglobales bacterium | reverse complement strand
AGTTTCCTGTCTCAACTGTTCTGTAAATCAGTCTTCTTTCTCTCCTGCGTGCGGACATAAGACTCTAAGCAATTCCCGATGCGTATGGTAGACTTTGCGGTCATTTTTACAGGGGGATTTGGCCCAATGTTTAGTTCTCAACGTTCGCTATTTAATTGTGTGGTCGCTTTTCTAACGGCGGTGGTTCTGGTTGGGAGCGCGTCTGCCGCCGACTCTCGCGTTCTGAATTGGATTCAGCTATTTCCTGCCACTTCGCCCTCGGCACGTGAAGGTCCGATGGTGGCGTATGACCCCGTCAGTCAGAAGGTGGTGCTGTTTGGTGGGCTCAATGGCACCGGCTATTTGAATGACACTTGGACTTTCGACGGAGCCAACTGGACCCACGTGACTACACCAGTGGCGCCTCCGGTGCGAGTGGTGGGCGCTATGGCTTTTGACGCCGCTACTCGTAAGCTCGTACTTTTCGGCGGATACAATGGAAACTTTCTTGGCGACACATGGTTGTGGGACGGGGCTACGTCAACTTGGACTCAGGCGACTCCACAGCAATCACCTAAACCCGCGACCGGACCGATGGCGTTCAGCGATCCGCTCGTCGGCCATGTGGATGTTTATGGCGGCTTCGACGGGCGGTTCTACGACCTCGATACCTGGCGTTGGACCGGAACGAACTGGAGACACCTGCATCCCACAAACATTCCCAGCGCACGATCCGCCTCAGTGGCGGCACTCGACCTGGCAACCAAGAATGTAGTTTTGTTTGATGGACTGGGTGATGTGAACCCGTATAACACTTGGACGTGGGACGGAACTGATTGGACTCAGCAATCTCCACAGGTACAACCTCCCAGCCGCTATTTCCCGGGATATGCCTATGAGCCTCATCTCACCGCAGTGGTGGTCTTTGGCGGCGGCGAAGGCGGCCCGGATCTCAATGACACTTGGCTGTGGACGACGGGAAATCAGTGGAGACAGGCTGCGCCTGTATCGTCTCCTCCGGCGCGGGAAGCAATGGGGATGGTATTCGACCGCGCGGTTGGGCATATCGTAGTCTTTGGCGGCAAGTCCGGTTCGCAACGGCTCAACGACACCTGGGAACTTACCGTGCAATAACCTGGCTCTGTCACGTCGGCGCCGTCGCCGGCGTCGCGGGGATTTTCTACCAGAGAAAGTGGCCAGTAGTCAGTGATCAGTGGTCAGTATCTTTAATTTTTAACAGTTCGAACCAGGCCTTGAGAACAAGAACACTGGCCATCGAGCGGCGCTATCCTTTGACAAGATTTTGCTCGGTCGAGAGAACACAATCTGGAGCCCGGCAGGAGTGTGCCTTCACTTCACAAAAGTCAATCCGTGGGGCACTGCATGTGGAAAGACATACGCGTAGGCCATCACGATGATTCCGACGATGGCCCCAAGGGCCACTGAGTGCCACACCACAAAGCGGAAAATAGCGCCTTCATTGCCTACCTGTTCGGTGGCAGCCGTTGCTATGGTGATGGATTGAGCGTCCACCATTTTGCCCATGACGCCGCCAGCGCTGTTGGCAGCGCACATCAGGATCGGGTCAATGCCAAGTTGCTGTGAGGTGATTCGCTGCAGGCTTCCGAACAGAGCATTCGACGAGGTATCGCTTCCTGTAAGTGCAACGCCCAGCCAACCGAGGAAGGTACCAAAAAAAGGATAAGCCCACCCGGTGCGAGTGAACGCGATTCCCAATACCGCGTCGAGGCCGGAGTATCGGGTCACGAAACCAAGTCCGAGCATGAACGAGATGGCAACCATCGCCAACCTCATACGTACTAAGGTCCGCCAGAATATTTTCATCAGTCGTATTGGGGACAACCCGAGCAGCAGCCCGGAGACTACCGCTGCCAAGAAACAACCGGTGCCGGTCGCCGAAAGCCAATTGAAATCGTATCTGGCAGCTTCGGGCGCCGGAGTGCTCACAGCAGGGGCGGCACGATAGACCGCGTTGTGCAGATAGGGAACGTCCCAGCCCGGCGGGCCAGGCCGCACCTTGCCATCGGCCATCACAACTTTAAAAGCGGGAGTGGTGGCGCGGTTCATCGCCAGCTTGACCTTTGGAAGGCCCCAGACCAAGACGACGCACGAGAGGATCGCAAAGGGCATCCAGGCCTTTAAGATTTTTCCCAGTGGATAAGAGTGAGGTTTCACATACCCATCGAAATTCCTGGTCGCCCATTCGCCTCCGGCCGCGTCGGCAATTTCCTCGGCGGAAGGAGGAATTGGTGGCGTCTTCTGGTCATAGTCGAAGCGCCAAATTCTCTTTGGCTTCCAGAAACGGAGAAAGATTACCGTGGCAATGATGGATATCACGCCGCCGACGATATCTACTAAATTGCTGTCCACGTAGTTTGACCAGAAAAACTGTGTGAGAGCGAAGGAAAGTCCAACTACCAGGATTGCCGGCAACACTTCAAGAGTCTCCGCCCAACCTACCAGAGTTCGCACTAGCCAAAACGGAACGACGACCGCAGTGAGAGGCAGAATACGGCCGATCATCGCATTCAGATCTGACTCAGGCAGGCCGCAGACGGCGGCGAGGGTGTGGATGGGAGTTCCGATCGAACCCCAAGCCACTGGCGCGGTGTTGGCTATCAGATTCAACGCAGCCGCGTGAAACGGCTTGAAACCCAGTCCGATCATGAAAGCTCCGGCAATCGCAACCGGTGCGCCAAAACCTGCTGCGCCTTCAATAAAAGCGCCGAAGCAGAAGGCTACCAGCAGCACCTGAAGGCGACGATCGGCGGTGATTCCGGCGATCGACTCCTTCATGATTTCGAATTGTCCGGTTTCGACCGAAATGTCGTAGAGGAAAACCGCCGACAACACGATCCAGGCAATCTTCAGCAAGCCAAAGGCGACGCCATATCCGAAACTCATCGCCGCCAACATCCATGGCATCTTAAAAAATACGACTGCGACCGTTACCGCGGTCGCGGCGCCGGCGATGGCGCACCAGTGTGGCTTCACCTTCAAGCCAGCGAGTAACCCGAACAAAACAAGAATCGGAAGAGTGGCAATTAGGGTAGAAAGCCACCAATGGCCGAGAGGGTCATAGACTTGAGTCCAGTTCATGCGCTAGTTCCAACTCGAGGGAACATTCACGTACGAGCGATCCAGTGCGGCCACCGATGAACAGCCGAGCAGCTTGAGAGTGCGCTCCAAATCAGTGCGCAAAATCTCAAGTGCGCGGGCGACGCCAGCTTGGCCTGCGGCAGCGAGACCGTAGGCATACGCGCGTCCGCACAAAACGGCCCGAGCTCCCAGACACAGAGCTTTGGCGATGTCGGCGCCGCGACGAATGCCTCCATCCATCAGAACTTCCGCTTGACCGTTCACCGCGGTGACCACTTCTGGCAGCACTCGCAAAGAAGCAGGGACGCCGTCGAGCTGACGACCGCCATGATTGGAGACCACCACGGCGGCAGCTCCGGCATCCACCGCGCGTCGAGCATCGTCACCGGTAAGAACGCCTTTGATGACAATCGGGCCGGGCCATAAATTACGGATCCATTGCAGATCTTGCCAGGTGACGGCTGCGCTAGCTAGAGCAGCATTGACGTCCAGAAGCGGCATCGGCCCTTGACCTGGGATGACAACATTGGGCAGCCGAGGCAGACCGCCATCGAGTAAAAAACTTGCGAGCCAACCGGGACGTACCAGAACTTGCGGAAGAAATGGAATTTTGGCGAAAAGATTCCCACCCAGCAGTTCCTTAACGCCGTTGCGGAAATCTCGTTCACGCATTCCGGCGACTGCTGTGTCAATCGTTACAACCAATGCGGCAAATCCCGCACGCCGCGCGCGGTCAATCGAGGCCTCGGATGCCTCGCGCCCCCCCAGCAAATAAAGCTGATAGCAGACTGGTCCTGATGACGCTGCTTTAACATCTTCCATTCGGTGTCCAGAGATTGTGGAAAGGATATAGCCAGTGCCGGCGGCTCCCGCTGCCCGTGCTGCGCCCGCTTCCCCGTCGGGATGCATGAGGCGGCTGTAGCCGACTGGAGCGAGTAATGCGGGAAAAGCGATGTCGAAGCCGAGAACCCGCGTGCGCAAATCACAATCCGGCACAGCTACTGCATGACGCGGCCGGAACGTGACTTCCTCGAAGACGCGACAGTTTTCGCGAAGCGTGATCTCAGCTTCCGCGCCACCGTCCAGGTAATCGAAAACTGCTCTTGGCAGTCTGCGTCGAGCCAGAGGCCGAAGATCCTCGACGTTAATAACCCGGGGAGAAGCAACAGCTCGCGAAGTCTTTATCATTAATGAGCCCTACAAAGAATCGCGATTATACTCGTCGCCGCGCAATTCACCGATTTCAGATTGGCCGCACGAATCCTCGTCTGGTCGCCTCGGTGTTGCGCACGAGGAGCAATACCAGCACCATTCCCGCGAGTGGAATTAATCCCGCGACAATAACAATGGGGTCGAAGGAGTGCGTAGCCATGGCTTGACGTGCGTCTGAGTAGTGGCCAATCAATTTGAATGCCAGGATGGTCCCGAGGCCGGCCCCGGTTCCGCTGAAGCCGCTCACGGTCGCGACCGACTGACTGGGATAAAGGTCGGAAGGAAGCACGTTGGCGATGGTGCTGAACGAGGCATAACAAAAAGTCGCGAGACCAAAAAGGACGGTGATCGCATACAGATTGGTCGTAAAGATAGTCGGTATGAGAAGGGTTACTCCAATCCCACCAAAGACCACGACTGCCTTTCTGGCCGCGCCCAGTGACCATCCCCGCTTAATAAGATAGCCGGAGATTCCTCCGCCAAAGAAATTTCCAAGATCCGCGGCGATAAACGGAACCCATACCGCAAGCAGGCCACTCCGCAGCTCGATGCCTTTCGCAACCAGGTAGATGGGAAACCAATCGGTGACAAAAAACCAAACCGGATCGGTAAATGTCTTGGCAATGATCGTCCCCCACGTCTGCGGCAGTTTGAGGAGATCCTGCCAGCGAGTTCTGGCGTTTGCTCCCTGGTCATATCCTTCCTTATCTGCGGCCAGCATGCGGAGTTCAGCTTCAGAGATAAGCGGATGTTGCTCTGGCGGGTAGTAAAAGCGTCGCCAAAGCGTCAACCAGAGCAGTCCGAGCAATCCTGGGATGATAAATGCTGGACGCCATCCCCATCGGAAATAAATCCACAAAACGATGAACGGTGAGATCGCGCCGCCAACCGACGATCCGCTATCGAAAAGAGCGGTCGCAAGCCCGCGCTCATGTTTC
The DNA here is from genome assembly GCA_035489695.1 of Terriglobales bacterium. Classification (GTDB taxonomy): domain Bacteria; phylum Acidobacteriota; class Terriglobia; order Terriglobales; family Acidobacteriaceae; genus 40CM-3-55-5. Next base: position 4,402 of record DATHJP010000538.1, on the reverse strand, counting down.
GGGAACCACTCTGAGACCGCTTTGGTCGCAGCAGGCCAATTCGCCGACTCACCCGCACCCAGGAGAAATCGGAAAAACGCAAAACTGCCGAGCCCACGGGCTAGAGGCGTGAACATCGAAACCAATGAATAGAAAGCCACGCTGATGGACAGTCCACGCCGCGTTCCGACGCGGTCCATAAATCTACCGAAGACAGTTTGTCCAATGGAATAAGCAACACGAAATGCAATCACCAGGTTTGCGTAGTCAGTGTTCGTCCAGTGATATTCCAGTTTTAGAAACGGAGCGAGGAGGGAGAGGGTTTGGCGGTCAATGTAGTTGATCACTGTCGAAGCAAACAGCAATCCACCAATCCACCATCGCAGCGAAGGCACAGAACGTTTGCTAGGATTCGCAGCCCCCTCGGTTTCCCGACGATCACTGAAGTTCATTTTGAAGGAGTCGAATTCTGGTTAGTGAATATACGCTCCGTCGGGCAGGAGGTATTGAATGGGCCAGAGTTCACGTTTCTGCTCGACGATTTCAGACCAATTCAGAATTTGAGCATCTGGTTGAGTAAGCAGTTTGATATCCGGGATTGTTTCCGCAATACTGCGCGCGAGCGTGTAAGCATCGCCATCGGCTGTCACCGCAAGCTGTTTCGTGTTGAACTTTGCGCGCGAAAAGCGGGCTGCAATTTCCGCGTCTTCAATCATCTGTAAGAAATACGGTCTGCCGGTCAGCAAAGAGTTATAAACGTAATCAGCCAGGACGCCCGAGATAGGATTCACGTAAGCGTGATCGAAATCCAATTGACCCAACAGAGGATCGTCCTCGGAAATCGCCTTGTACGGCATGCGGGCCTCCCCCAAGCCGCGAAAATCGAAGGAAACGATGTCGTAGCCTGCATCGACGTACTTCAACATCTCGTCCCAATTCTCGGGGCCGGCTTTGCCTCGACTGCTGAACCACAACAGCACCTTCGGATTTTTGTTAGCCGGATTGTGAATATGAAGTAAGGGCATCTCGAGATTGCGGCTGTGATGCAATAGATATCGATCGATCACCAGCTCACCGGACGTAAAGCTTCCCACGGCTTCCCATGCGATCTGATCCCGGGCTATAGGCGCGCCGTTGTATTTGCTGACATTCCAAGTCTTAATTCCGGGATACTGATGGTCGTAATAGATTTGCGCCAGAGTGATTGGCTTCCGGCTTTGCTTATGCTCGACGTAATATTCTTTGATTACATCCATCAGGGATCGGGCATCGCTGTAGTCGAGCATGACTTGGCCGGTGCGAGTGCATTGCAGGGCCTTCTCGTCGAGTTCCCTGACTGGTGGCAGACCATGTTTGGACGGTAATTGATTGAAGTGATCCAAGAAATTGAGCGCCGCCTCCTGATTTTCCAGTGAATATTCATGCTTGTGATATCCCTCGGTCATCGCGATGCGATCTGAATGATTGAACCGGGCATAAAGATCTTCTACTTCGCGAAAAGTTTTGTGAGTGCCTTCAATAGGGAAGAAATCAAGCACGGCGGCGGCCACGAAGACTGGACGGGGATACATCATCAACAGCAATCCCGGATGGTCCACACCGTTCGAAATCATGCCGTAGAGATCCTGTTCAGGATCACTGTCGGGATCTTGAAAGATCCGGTTATAAACTCGCATCGGTAACGCCGTGATGTAACACGAGGGTGCCGCCACCTTAATGCGTTCATCCAGCGCGGCGATATGTGCCACCTGAAAGCCGCCGCCACTTGTGCCCGTGATATTGATACGTTCGGGATCAACTTCCGGGCGAGTGAGTAAATAATCGAGGGCGCGTATGCCGTCCCAAATTTCCCAACGCGCTAAGTTGGTCCCTGCCAGGTACGCCAGGTTGCCCAACACGGCGTGCTCGGCGCAAATCAAGTTGTAGCGACTCTTTCCTGCCTTAGCGTCCCAGAACTGGCTACGCTCTCCCTGTCCGACGGTGTCCCAGGAGAGCACTACGTAACCGCGTTGCACTAGCCTCTGGCAGAGGGCCTGATAGTGAACTTTGCCGTTCGGTGCGTGGCCAGCCGGAACTAGGACAGCAGGATGGCTGGGTTTCCCATCCTCAGGAACGTAAACCAATGCAGAGACGTAAACACCGGGCAAACTTTGAAACAGCAATTTCTCGATGTGGAATCCATCCATCTGAATTCGGCCGGTAATGTTCGGATGCAAAGGCGTTTTTTGTGCGGGCAATCCGCCAATCATGTCCAGAAGCTTGTGGCGAAACTCGGTTTGCAGATGAAACAAGTCGCGCTCGTCGTGTATGCCCTCGAATATTTTCCGGCGAATGTCATCCTGATCCCACGCCGACCTGGTTTGATACTCAAGGTAAGGCGTGATGCGTGGTCCTGGAGCGGAGAGCTTTGGAAACACCGTGAAAGCTTCGGGCGGCGGAGGCTCAGTTGCAGAAAAGCCAGCAGCTGTGAAGACCGCAAATAGAAGAAGGGCAAGAATCGTTTTCTTCATTGGTTTCAAACTCGCGCAATTCGAAGGCGCAGGTTCCCAAGTCGCCGCACGTCCACTCTCACAATTCCCTTATCATTGGCTCGAACTCGAAGCATGCTTACCGGTATGCCGGGCTGAACGGCTGAAGGAGATGGCGAAATATTCAAACCGGCGAAATTGAGTTCATAAACCGAATCTGGTTGAAGGCTGGTAATCAACAACGAATCGCAGCCAAGATCAGGTAACGAGACTTCACCTGTATCAATCTCGGAAGCAGCGGTGCTGAACACTACCGCCGGCCCGCTCTCGAATGCGGCACCGGCGAAGTTGGCGCCATCCAGAAGCTTGACGCGTTTTTGGCCTGTGGTTCCTTGATTACCGATTTCGAAAACGTGCAGGAAGAAATCTTCTTCCGCAGGTTCGGATGGAGAAACCTCCACGCGCCAGGCGCCGGGCACAACATTCTTGTGGTTGGAGCTGAGGATTTCAGAAAAATCATCGCCCCAAAAACTCTTCCACATGTGACGCAGCCGCTTCTCGTCGGGCAGGGGTCCGCCTTGCGCAGGTTCCAATGGCCAATTCTGTCCGCTTCCCCACGGGCCGCCGTGTTCATCGCCGGGAGTGTAGAACTCATTGCCAGGGCCACCGCGCGGGGTAACTGCGGCATCGTGTGGCAGAAGGGAGTGAACAGATACTTCGCCGGCGCCTTCGTTGAAACGAAACATTCGCACACCGGGATGCTCGTCGACGCTCGGCTGATTCACTCCATGAAGAAGCCATGCTTTCCGAAACGCGGGATTCTGGCTCACTACACGATCAAAAACAAAAAAGACGTTCGGTCCGGGCACATAAACAATTTCACGTGTGAAGCGGCGGAGTTTCCTCGGCGAATACGCTTTGCTTGCATCCCCCATCGCGTAGTGATATTGGCCAGGGACGTAGTCTATGACGTGCATGGAGCCGACGTTCCAGAGGTCATGCGTACGATCCCAATCGTCGCGGCTGCGGACAGTATTCCAAAAACGCGCGGAATCCATGCGCTGGCCTCCGTCATTGGCGGCAGGCAGCACATTTTCAGACCAAAAGAACTTTTCGGAAGGATCGAAGACCAGGATGGAATTGTGCGCCACGGTACGGCGGTAATAGTTCAGATAGTGCGGACTCTCGGTATCGGTGTAATCGGCGCCGCTGTCGATGGCTAAATACCCGTTGTGATAGATCGTAAATTGATTTTGATCGAGATGCTGATGTTTGGAGAAATAAGGTCCGCAATCGAATTCAATCCAGGTTGAATCCGGTTTCCAGCCGTTTCGGATAACGAGATGGCTAACCCCTGGAAAGTAGCGCTGGCGGGGCAACTCGCTTTCAGTGGCGAGAGCAGGATCTCGCGGCGTCACTTCTGGGTCGTCCCACAGAAATTCCAGAACCGGCAACACCCAATCCTTGCCGAAAAAACCGCTCTTGCGCAGAAGCCACGCGCTATAAGGGTCCTTGAAGCGATTCACGGCATAGCCCAGCAAAGCGGTGTCTCTAGTATCCAGGATCGGATATTCATTATCGCCTTCACGCGAGGGTGTGCCATCGGGAAGCAATTTGTAGAGATAGGTATCACCAATATTCCGGAACAGCGGAAAGTGATGGGCGGGATCAATGCCCTTCGTGGTCCGCTGGAGTTCGGAGAGTAAAGTCAGCGAAGCCCAGGTAATTCGCATGTAGTCCAGCGATTCGTGATAACTGCCCTCGGGAGTTACGAGGTTTGTAACGTCTAGAATATTTGCGAATGCCTTTTCGGTTTTGGCGCGCAAAGGCCGGCAACGTTCATCAAAATCGGCATAGCCCTCCACCGCCGCCAACGGAAATACAGCCAGGGCCAAGTAGCGCAGATCATAATTGTGATACTGAACCTGGCTGGGATCGGCGAAAGCGGGGGATGT
>DATHJP010000537.1:0-2303 GCA_035489695.1 Terriglobales bacterium | reverse complement strand
AACCCGTCGCCGATCTCGCGCCTCGAAGTGGAACCGGCGTGGATTGGCAGCAGCTTTGCTGATAAATGAGTTCAACTCCTCCCAGAACTCATCTCCCAAGCGGTCATTGATGCCGTCATAGTGCCGCAGAATTCTGGAAACATCTCCTTGAACAGCCGGGTGGTAAACCACCTTCATTGGCCGCGTTCCTGCTGAACACGACGAACGAACTCCTCATGCGAAATGGCGATCACCTGGCCCGACTCCAACTCTCGTTCGCGTCTCTCGACCTCATCATCGGAGGCGTCCGTGCCCGGAGGCGGCAACGTGTCGAGAAGTTTCGCGGCCAAGGAAGCGCGTTCACGTTCGGGCAGACCCAGCGCCTCCTGTTCGATTTCTTCGAGTTTCATGGCGTCAACATACAAACTCTCGTTGCGGCCTGCAACCGTTGCATTTCATTACGGCGTGATAAAACCGCTGGCCGGACGGCAGAATCGCCTCACGCAGTTCAAACACGCCTTGAAATGAACCTGAAGAATTGTTGCGGGCCGGTGCCGATTTCAATTTGCAATCCGTGCCCGCCATCAGTGCTCGCTTATGCACTCGGGCGGTTCCACGGGGGCTTTGAATCTTGGTACAGGGTCAGTTTTCAATGTTGATTCTGCTGAAAAACTCACCTTCCCGTGCCTCTTCCCTAATCCGGAATCCAGAATCCAGAGACCTGACCCTGAGCGCTCCTTCGGTTCTCAAAGTTCGGATGCTCTGAACCCACGAGGCGCAGCCACGCCTCATGGACCAAGGCGGTCGGTTGCAGCGTCTGGCCGGGTAAGTCCTGGGCCATCTTGTGAGGGGCTAACTGGCGCAATTCCTCATAAACCAGCCCAAGCAATTTGTCGGCGGCTTTGGGGTCGCCTTGTTCCACTGCGGCCAGCAATATAGTGGCATTGCTCATGTGCGCTTGAAAACTCCGATTCGCGCGAGAGTGTATCAATGCCCTTCTGGGGAAGCCAACCTCAATTCGCGGGCCATTGCAGCGGGCGCATCTCATTACTACCACCAAAATGCGCGGAAACGGAGCGCGGCTGTGTGCGGAGCACCAGCCGCAGCACCATCGCGGGAACCGAGGTATTGAGACCATTTCAGCGACTTGGCGGATTCGGCGTGCTGCGGCTGGTCCTTCGTACAGCCGCGGTCCAGGGGTAGCGTCAAGATGCTCCCTCGCGGCCCAACCGCTTGCTATCTTAGGCCGGAGCGGCCTCAGCCGCCGGCCCGGACTCAATTAGCGCTGCGGCCTCGTCCAACCAAATACGCCCAAAGAGCCCTCGTGGCGCTGGAATCAGACTAGCTCCGCCGAGATCAGATGAAGGCGGATGCAAGCGGATGAAGGCGGAAGGCGCTGGAGAGCCTTCGCGTTTCCGCGGCTTGGCGACTTCGCGTTAAAACTCGTCGCGTGCTAGCGCTACTCAAACTCTGCTCGACAAATCATAAGCCAAGTCAAAACATTCATTCACTTGTGAAGAAAGAACGCATGGATGCTTTTGCCGCAGAAGTTCGTGAGATAAACGAACGGGTGATCGAACTCTCTCGAAGCTATGCGATCTTTTGGGTATTCATTAGCAGCTACAAGCGATACTCAAAGGTGATTGACGACCACCGCGATTTCTTTGATTCCATAGCCAGTTCCTTGCTTCAAGGGTTCTGTGTTATCACATACCAGCTTTTCGACAAACGAGCCGATGTAAAGTCGCTTCCCCGCATCCTCAATTACGTCGCCTCATTTGACCCCGCGCTTGAGCAGCGGTTGAGAATGAACATTGATGCCCAGACGCCACTACTCGAACGGTTTTTTTCGTACCGACATAAGATTTACGCTCATCGGGACAAAGCAAAGTCTCCTTGGGAAGTATTTGGATCAATGCCGAAAACTCGATTAAAACGAGAGATGAAAACGATAGTCGGTCTCTCCAGAGACACGATTTGCGCCCTGGCCGGCGTGTCAGGGGTGAGAAAGAAGGCGACGATGTCCCAAGCGATTCGTCTTCGCGAGAACCATGCTCGCTGGGATGCCAAAGAGATTTTGAGAGCTCTCGAAAAAAGCTGTGTCTGAAATGAAAGGGAATTACTTGGCTTTCACGACTCTGTTAATGCTGTCTGTGCCGCTGTGTCGAGCCATTGAAACGCAATTACTGACAGGTCCGTAGGATAGTCTACATTTTGCTGGACTCTACTGCCAATCGGACGTAGGATCGTGCGCATGGCAAGAATTGATGGCCGTACCCTGAATCATAAGGCGTTGGAACATATTCGGCGACTAGCAGTCAAGC
>DATHJP010000536.1:0-2539 GCA_035489695.1 Terriglobales bacterium | reverse complement strand
GAAGGAAGACGCACCGGTGGTCGCGACACCCAAACCTGCTCCTGCGCCCCCTGCACCGACTCCGACGCCGGCGCCGGCGCTCGAACCCAAACCTGCGCGGCCTCCAGCGCCGGTCCCGATTCCGGTGGGGACCGGCAAATCATTTTCTCAATCCCGCTACATCAATCAGAGTCAGTTTCTGAAAGCGGTGAAGGAAGTGGCGTTGACTTTCGAAGGTGATTCCTCGCTGGAAAAATACGTGTCGGCGGCCAGGCAGCGCAGCACGCTCGAAAGCGAGCTGGCCCAATACGGAATTACCGTACGACCGAACGCGCCGGTCTCAGTGCTGGCCACCGTCACTCACAAAGTATCTGTCTACACGAAGACGATTGTTCACGGCGGTTCGGGCGCCGACGAGTTTCCCATCCATGGGCTGACATTCGACTTGAAGTTCTTCGTGAGGGCCGCGGCAATGCGGGACAGGAAATTGCATCTGGTGGCGGCTGCGCCGGCCTATTGCAGCACGTTCGGTACGGTGGATGAGGCCACCAGTTTTCAAAAGGCTCTCTACGGGGACAGCACGCTCAAGGATATCAGAGACGAGTACATAAATGATGTCGTGGTCTGCCTCAAGGGCATCGCGACCAGCATGTACGCCGAAACGAAGCCATGGCCAGTAATGTCGTGGGACCCCAAGGACAAAGCGGCCGCGGATGCCGAGTTCACAAAAATTCTGAATGGGCAAGCGACCATGGACAAGCGACAGCTCGACGGGCTTGAGACCACCCCGGAACTACTGTTGGAACCCGTCAGGAACGGTGATGTGTGCACGGCACCGGATCCTTCATGGCGTGATTTATGGATCAGGGCGTTTCGGCGTGTGGGTCTGACCGAGACGCGGGGCGAACCGACCTTGCTGCTGAGCCACGACTACAACTGCTATTTTACGTATGGACTCAGGCAAACCCATTACTTTCGGGTGTTCGACATAATCTCCTTGGTGGAACAGAATCTGGTCTTTGAGCTCAATGGAGAGGTCGTGCGCAAGGCGGGCGAACTTCTCTCGTCGGTCCATCACACCTACATGCTCGAGAAAGACATGGAATCCCCGACGGAGAACTATTTCCCCCGCTCCATCACCGATTTTCTGGTGGATCTTGCGACCGGTCGAGGGAACATTCCGCCGATAGCCGCATCTCCTGTGGCTCGCTAGGTCATTGGGAATGTCACCAACCCATTGCTTCGAATGTTTGAATCGGTTGCCATGGTCAATTCAGAAACATAGGGGAGACAGTTTGAGAACGACATCGCTCGCGATGGTCTATGCTGCGATCCTTCCGGCCGGCTGCTGAACCTCCGGCCACCGGTCACGACGATGGGCGACCGGCTCGCGGAGGCGCAGCAAGGATTTATTCCCCGTAGCATCCTGCAATTCTCCACCGATCTCACCCTCGGCAAACGAACTGTGCCCGTCGTTGCAGTCCCTACCAATCCGCGCGCGATCTCTAGTAATTAAGTGGGATCAGGACCAGTTTTGCGGGCTGAAGCGGGCGCGAGCGCCGCTGAATTCTCTAAGTTGAAAGTATCTTCGCTACAAGGCTAGCCTGGGGCTAATCAGACTGTGCCACGGCTGTGTATTTCCTTGATTCACTAGTCATATCAATCTCGCGGTTTGTAGGGGACCTTTTCCCGTCGGCTGACGAGAGGACGATAGAGATTGTTGTACGAATCGGCCTGGTTGCAATAGTTTTCTTGTTTATTCTGAGCCCCGTGTATCTCTTTCTCCGCTAAGAGAAACTGAATGCGTTAGTGGTTGTGGGCGAAATGAGTTCGCCAGCTATAAGATAAGAACACCTTCCTTTCGTGCCCGAAGGGTGGATGATGGAACCACCCTCTCGATAGCTCAGAACTCACTTTGCCATAAAACTTTGACTGTCAGACCCGTAGTGTCTACACTGTAGCTATAATTAGTATGCGCGCCTTACCATTCGATAGTGTCATCTCGAAGCGACTGCTGCCGAAGTACTCATTGCTCGTGTCAATGCTCCCTTTGGCCTGCGCATTTCTGGCCGCTTTTCTGCCGTCGAGCTTCCTGGCGAGAGCTCTTGCCCGTGCATTCGGTGTCGCAGGCAATGTGGCACTCAGAGACGACCCGCATGGCTGGCTATGGGTAGCAGTTTTCCTAACAGTAATGATTGTGCTTGCGATCGTCGGTTACGTAATGGGTTTTGTCCTCAATGCGCTGATTATGCATTGGGCTGTCGGATGGTCATGGTTAAAGGTTCGCGAAGTGTTTTTGTTGTGCCAAGTACCCACGCATTGGCTGAGCACTGAACCTGCCAAACCTGTTGCTCCTAAGTAATACGAATCTTCATCCTTTTGCCTATTCTCATGTTGTCTTTTGATCTTGGCTCTATCAGCCGAAATGCAGCCGTCTTAGCTAGATTGTGTGCAATATGTGCGCAAGGGTAGTCAATGAGTCCTGATAGACCTGAGCCTGAACTGCCAACCGATGCCAAGAAGGCAAAGCGTCCATCTTTCTGTAAGGTGCCCAATGCCG
>DATHJP010000535.1:0-3926 GCA_035489695.1 Terriglobales bacterium | reverse complement strand
ATACCCTGAGTTTCGTAAAGATCGTGCTGATAGCGATCCTGGATTCGTGCCCGTCCGAGATCGATACGGAACAATTCGATGAGTGCTTCTTCGGAATACGGGCGCCCAAATAGTACCGAATCGTAATAGGCGCGTAGCACGCGATGCATGCTGGCGCCGTACTGCATGGGGGCAGGGGCCTCGCGGGGAATACGCCACTCACGCTCAAGCTTGAACTGTAGAGGACAGATGTCGTAGCTGGCCACCGCCGACGCGCTCAATTTGGCGCTGAGATTCTGGGTGGGCGCGAGCAGAAGCCATTGGCTGGTTCGTGAGGCCTCGGCGGGAACGGCAGCCTCACCAAATAAATCTGTCTGAAATGCATGCGCCGGCCGAGACCGCAGCCAGCGATGGAGTTGGGAATCTTTCAGCAGATCCCGCAAAAAACCAGGGGGAGTGGAATCCTTTTTCCCTGTCCCTCGCCGTGCGTAAATGGTAAGAGAGTCCCGGGCTCGGGTCATGGCAACGTAGAACAGCCGACGTTCCTCCTGAAGCTGCAGTTCCTTTCCGTCATCCTGGGCAATTGAGTCGGGATCGCGTAATTGACGAGGAAATTCGACCAAGGTTTCGTGGAACGATCCGGGGAAGGAGGGAGAACTCGCGCGCAGGATAAATACGTGAGGGAATTCGAGTCCTTTGGCCGAGTGGGCGGTCATGAGGCGGACGGCGTTGTCCTCATGCGATGGCATAGCGATGGCGCCGCCGGCCTCGCGGAAATAGTCCATGTATTCCAGCAACTCGGCAATTTCCTTTGTGCTGGTGATCGCCTTCTTTTCCCAATTGCTGACAAATTCCAGGACGGCAGCCAGCGGACGCGATGAGCGGTCGAAGCCAAAACGCTGGATAATGATCTCCAAAGCGGAGCGGCTTTTGGCTTTCGTGCGCACGATTTCATCGCGTACTTGCTGCAACTCTTCAAGCACTGCGGGGCCTCCGGGGATCTGGGGTAGAACAGGAGATAGTCCTGGCGCCTCTGAATCGCGAGAAAGCTTTCGCATGCTAGCCCGTAGTTTTTCCGGATCGATGTCGAACTGAGGCAGCGCTGCAACCCGGAAAAGACTAGCTCCATCGTCTGGCGACACCACAGCGCCCAGGCAGGCAAATAGGTCGCGGGCTTCAGGCATGTCCATGACGTCCATATTCTCGATGGAGAAAGGCATCTGGCGTTCGGCAAGCTCAACTGCAACTTGATCGCGATGAGGATGCGCGCGATAGAGGATGGCGAAATCCTTCCATTCGCATCGTAGACGGCGGCGCTTCTCTTGAATGACTTTTCCCAGGTCGAAGCATTCGTTTTCTTTTGCAGTGAGAATGACGGTTTCGACCGGATCACGCTGCGATGATTTTCCCTCCCTGGCGGCATCTTCGTCGCGCTTTGAAACCAGAGGGGACCGCTGATAAGGGAAGCTCGTCTCCTTTTCTGGATGAAAAGTAGTCGGATTTTTCGAAATAACCGCGCAGGCCGTTCTCAAGATCGGAGTGGTGGAACGGCGGTTCTTGTCCAGTACGACTACTTTTGCTCCAGGGAAGTGATGGCGAAATAATCCGAATGCGGCACTGGATGCGCCACGGAAACGGTAGATGGCTTGATCGGGATCGCCGACGGCGAAGATATTGCGCTCTGAACCGGCGAGTTTCTGGAGGATCTTTACCTGAGCAAAGTTGGCGTCCTGAAACTCGTCTACCAGGATAAATCGGGCATGTTCCCGTTCGTGAGCAAGCAGGTCGTTATCCTGCTCGAGCAGTGCGTGCGCGTGTGTAATCATGTGGCCGAAGCTGCCCAGATTATCTTCGGCGAGCATCCGTTCAACAGTGGTGAAGACGTTGGCAATTTCACGGCAACGCCCGAGCACTTCCTCATCGGAAAGCGAAGCCGCATCTTTGGATTTACTCACTCGCGGGACTGGCAGTTCGTTGCGCCCCAGGCGAGCGACATATTCAGCGTACTTCTCAGGACCGACCAGCTCGTCCTGGCAACGACGCATGAAATCCAGCAAGTCATTGAGAAACTGACTCACCTTCGCGGCCCGCACGAAATAATTCAGATGTAGCTCGCGGATACGTTTTCGGAGATAAATCCAGAGATCTTTTTCATCGAGCACTCCGAATTGCTTGCCGCAACGAGCCAACAAGTTATTGCAATAAGCGTGGAAGGTAGTGACCTGGAGACCCGAAATTTCAGTTCCGCAAAGTTCCGCCTGGACACGCTCTCTCATTTCTCGGGCGGAGTTTTCGCTATAGGTAACTGCGAGGATTTCTTGGGGAGACACGCCGCATTCGCGGATCAGTCGCGCGATTCGGCGCGTTAAAACAGTCGTTTTCCCGGTGCCGGCACCGGCTATCACGAGCATAGGCCCGAGGACGTGCTCGATGGCTTGGCGCTGGCATTCGTCCGCTTCGAAGACGAACGTGGACCGCATCATTGGTTTCGGAGTTGCCACTGGGCTGGAGCATAACAGAGATGTCTGAGGATTTCTGCTGGATGAGATTGTTATGCGAGTTCTGAAAGAGTCACGGCTAATGCCGCTATGGCTGCGGTTTCGACGCGAAGGATGGTGTTGCCGAGAGAAGCGGAAATCCACCCTGCATCGCGGAACAGTTCGAGTTCTGATTGAGTCCATCCGCCCTCGGGGCCAAACGCGAGGACAATCTCACGTGTCGAATGGGTGTGGAGCACATCCTTGAGCTTTGTTTGCTGCTCGGATTCGGCGAGCACAATACGTATAGTACCCGGTAGCGCTACGGCTGCGGTCAACTTCATGGGTTGGTCGATCTTAGGCGGCGAATTGCGGCGCGATTGTTCAGAAGCCTGGAGAGCAATACGCTGCCAGCGTTCGACGCGTTTCGACGCTGCGGCAGCCAAATGAGTTTCGGTGCGGCTGGCAATGACAGGCACGATTCTGGTTGCGCCTAGTTCCGTGCACTTCTCGATGGCCCATTCCATGCGATCAAACTTGAAGATGGAAAGAGCGAGCGTCACATTGGGAGTAGCGGTCGCGGTGATTTCGTCCCCGAGTGCGAATTCGACCCGGTCGGGATCGATGCGAGTGACGCGGCCGCGACGGACATTTTCGCCAGTAGCTATTTCGAATTCCTGTCCTACACGGGCGCGAAGTACTCGGGACAAGTGTTCAGCGTGTTCACCGGTGAGGGCAGCGCGATTGCCGGAAACTTCGTCGGCGATCCAGCGGCGGCGGGACATAAAGACAGTGGTCAGTGGCTAGTTGCCAGTGGCTAGTTAACACCAGCTTATCCGAAGATTTCTTTTACTTTGCCTAGTAGGGTGCGACGTTGAGGTTTATTTTCGACCTTGGTGGTGCTTTCTAATTCCTGAAGCAACTCGCGCTGGCGTTTGTTTAGCTTGCCCGGAGTCTGCACGCGCACCTCGACGAAGAGATCGCCTTTGCCGTGGCTGTTCAGCATCGGGACTCCCTTTCCTCGAATGCGTAGAGTGGTTCCGGACTGTATGCCATCAGGAATCTTGAGCAGATGTTCGCCCTCGAGAGTCGGCACGTGGATTTCTGTGCCCAGCGCGGCTTGCGTAAAAGAAATGGGGATCACGCAGTAGAGATTGTTGCCCTCGCGTTCAAAGAAGGCGTGCTCTTTGACATGCAGAACAACATACAGATCACCGGCAGGACCGCCGAAGGCGCCGGCTTCGCCCAGGCCCCCGAATCGGATTCGGGTTCCGTCTTCCACGCCGGCGGGAATTTTGGCGTCGATGGTTTTCTGGCGGAGTATTCGGCCTTCGCCCTTGCATTTTGGACACGGATCGGTAATGACGCTGCCTGCTCCCTGGCATGTGGGACAAGTACGCGCAATGCTGAAGAATCCCTGCTGATATCGGACCTGGCCGCGCCCGGCACAGGAGCGGCAGCTCACCGGCG
>DATHJP010000534.1:0-2467 GCA_035489695.1 Terriglobales bacterium | reverse complement strand
CCTCGCCCTTCAGCAGTCATTGCAGCGATTGGGTTCTGAACTGGAGAACCTGCCTTCGAAGCCGGAGGAGATATTTAATTTCGTCCGCCGAGCGCGGGAAATCCATTTCCAGTTCGGATTCCTGATGGAGTCCGAGGACCGCAACACCGTCTTCTGGATCGAGCGCCGCCGTAGTGGCCGCGACCGGCTGAATGTTTTTTTGCAAGCCACTCCAATTGACGTTGCACCGATTCTGAAATCTTGCCTCTTCGACACACTGGAGTGCGCGGTGCTGACTTCCGCCACCCTGGCCGTGGGCGCGGGATTTGAATACATGCGGCGGCGACTGGGGCTCGAGCATACCCGAGAACTAATATTGCCTTCGCATTTTGATTATCAGCATCAGGCGCTGTTCTACGTTCCTCCGGACCTGCCCGATCCGCGCACCCCACAATTTTCAGTGAAGGCCGCGGATCGTATTCGGCGAGTGCTTGAGATCACTCGCGGGCGGGCATTCGTCCTATTCACCAGTTACGCCCAGATGAAGGATGTCTATCAACGACTGCTGGGGGAATTGGAATTTCCCATGTTCCTGCAGGGCGACGCCCCGAAAAGCGCGCTGCTCGAAGAATTTCGTCTCACCCCGCATGCCGTTCTCTTTGCCACGTCTTCGTTCTGGCAGGGAGTGGACGTGCAAGGCGAGCAACTCAGCTGTGTAATTATCGATCGCCTGCCGTTTGCCGTGCCCAGTGATCCAGTAGTAGCGGCGCGGGTCAAGTCAATTGATGCCGAGGGTGGCAATGCCTTCTACCAATATCAAGTTCCGGCAGCGGTGATTACACTAAAACAAGGCTTCGGACGGCTGATCCGCTCGCTACAGGATCGTGGCCTGTTGGTGTTGCTGGATAATCGCATCCTAAAGAAAGCCTACGGAAAGGTTTTTCTGGAGAGCTTGCCGGATTACCGAAGGACCATCGCACTGCAGGATGTGGAAGAATTTTTCGGAATAAACTAACTCGACTGCGCTATAGTGCTCTGCGTTCTTTCCCTGTTGTTAAACACAATTTCAGGAGGTCCTATGAAACACATCCATTTCATGGCGCTAGTGATTATGGCGCTACTGTGCCTCGGAGTGGCCGCGCAGCAAACAACGTACAAGAATGCTAAGAAAGCGTCCACTCAGTCGGAAATGCCGGCAGGTATGCCCATGCCAAAGCCCTCGCCGCAGATAGAGAAACTGGCCGACAAGATTGCCGGCACATGGAACACGAGTGAAGACTTTGAAGTCAGCGAGATGATGCCCAAGGGCGGCAAAGGCCACGGCACCGCAGTCATCAAAAGAGGTCCGGGAGGTCTTTCTGTCACCGAGGATTACCACTCGCGCGGGGGAATGGGAGCTTTTGCCGGCCACGGAGTCTTTTGGTGGGACGAGAAATCAAATGGCTTCAAGAGTGTCTGGTGCGACAACACCAGTCCCACGGGCTGTAGCGTTTCGAATGGTTTGGGCAAGTGGGAAGGCAATGACGTTGTCTTCAACGACGAGCAGGAAATGATGGGTAAGAAGATGGCGATGAAGGAGGTCTACACCGACATCAAGCCATCATCCTTCACTATGACGATGGATGGATCGCAGGATGGCGGTCCGATGAAGCGGCAAATGACCATCAAGTACACCAAGGCCGGCGCCAAAGCTACCAAGACCACAGCCAGCGCGCAGTAAAAACTTATTCGAATGAGGAAGGGCCGGTTTACAGCCGGCCCTCTCTATCCTGATCACACCAGGTTTTCGACTTTCAAGGGAGCGCTTCCACCTTTCCACGCAGCATCAAATTCTTTCTGAACGAAACCAGCGTCGTAGTTCCGGCCTTGTGATTTCAGCGCTTGCTGCAATCCAAATAGAGAGCGAGGATTGCGCGGATTGCGATCGAGGTCTGCCCGGAATACTTTTTCGGCGCCCGGGGCATCGCCGTTGATGATCAAGGCCGCGCCCAGGGATTCGCGCACCGGCGAAAACCAATCGGGCGGCTCACCATAATTCAGTTTGTCTTGAATCTCTACGGCATGGCGAAGCCTCTCGATTGCGTTAGCATTGTCTTTCTTCGCCAAGGCAAGCTTGGCCCCCAAGACATCCGTCGCAATGGTCAAAATATCCTTGGTCTTGTTATTAAAGGGCATCGCGAATATCGCGTCGGCTGAGGTAGCGTCGCGGACTCCTTCCAAGGTCTTGTATTCAGCCTCCGCATCACTGGTTTTTCTAGTGGCGGCCAGCGCCATGCCGCGCGCGAAATGCCAGTAGGTCGTCGTAACTTTCATGTCGGCATTGGGCTGGGCCGTATTCAGGATTTCATCCCATCTCTGGAAACGGACGTTCACCGCCATAGGGACAGTCATGAAAGCTTCAAGCGGAGGCATATCCTTCACATGCGGTCCCACGTGCGCGGCCAACATATCTGCAGCTTTTTTGGCTTCGGCGTAGTTGCCATTCATG
>DATHJP010000533.1:0-2710 GCA_035489695.1 Terriglobales bacterium | reverse complement strand
CACGCCGAAGACCATCAATGAGTTGCGAGTGGGCTTCAACTATGTCCACATTCGGCGCGGAGTTCCTGAAGGCGGCAACAAGCTGCCGCCAGCGGAATTTCGGATCCCAGGTGTGCCCGACGATCCGCGGGTGAACGGCTTGACCTTATTTTCGCCCAGTGGCTTTCGACGGCTGGGAGACCCCAACTTCGCGCCTACCATTCTGGCCAGCCAAGAGAGACAGGTCACTGAGGTGCTGACCCTGGTGCGCGGAGCGCATACCGTGAAGTTAGGAGGCGAAATTCGCTGGAGTCAATTCAACATTTCGCAAGAAGCGTCACCACGCGGACGCTTCTCGTTCAATGGCCAGTTCACGCAAAACCAGGTGGATGGGAGCGGCGGCAGTTCTATTGCGGACATGCTGCTAGGGCTGCCCATCAGCGCAAACATTTCCACCGTTATCGCAATGGGTAATCGTCAACATGTGCCGTCTCTGTTTGTTCAAGACGATTGGAAAGTGAACCGGCGCCTCACAGTGAATTTGGGACTGCGGTATGACTACTTCTCGCCGATCACCGAGGTGAACAATCGCCAAGCCAACTTCGATTACAAGACCGGGACCCTGATCCAGGCTGGTCAAAACGGCGCCTCTGATGCGCTCACGACAGCAGACAAAGCCAACTTCTCGCCACGAATCGGCTTCGCTTGGACTCCGACCGACAGAGCAGACACGGTGGTTAGAGGAGCTTATGGGGTTTTCTATAGTGGTCAGGAGATTCGCACTGCAGCTCCGTTGCAACTCGCCTACAACCTGCCGTTTTTCTATGAACCCTCGTTTGTGAGTGATGGGATTACACCCGTGATCACGGTAGCGCAAGGTTTCCCTCCGCTCAATCCGAGCCTGGCAATCAATCCCGGAGTGACCAGCGTGGATCCTCACCTGCACACTCCGTATTACCAAAGCTGGAACCTGGCGATGCAACATTCCTTCCCAGCAGAAATCAGCCTGGAAATTGCGTATGCGGGCTCGAAAGGCACGCATCTGCAATCTGTGACGGATCCGAACCAGGATGCTGTGCCGGGTCCCGGGGACGTGCAAGCTCGGAGGCCGTATCCTCAGTTTGGTCCATTTACTGGGATTCAAAACCGCGGAAGCTCGATTTATCACTCGCTTCAACTTAAGGGAGAGAAACATCTCAGCCATGGGTTGTACTTCCTCAGCGCGTTCACTTGGAGCAAGGCAATTAACAATCTGCCGGAGATCTGCTGCGCCTTTCCCTTCCCGCAGAACAGCTATGACGTAGCGGCTGAACGGGGACTGGCGGACTTCGATCAAAAGCTGCGTTGGGTGCTCAGCTTTGACTATGAGCTCCCGATCGGAGGCAGCCGGTCGCACATCGAGAATCGCGTACTCGACGCAGTCGTCGGAGGCTGGCACGTGGGGGGCATCTACACACTGGCGAGCGGCTTCCCGTTCTCGGCAGCATTGGGTTTCGATCCATCTAACACCGGCTCCCAGGGCTTGTTACGGCCGGATCAGTTACGGGATGGGAACCTGTCGTCCGATAAAAGAAGTCCGAACCTGTGGTTCGATATAAATGCGTTCGCGCCTCCTGCCGGGATCGCGTTTGGCAATGCGAGGCGCAACAACCTGATCGGCCCGGGTCAGAACGTCTTTGACGGATCGCTGCGAAAAGAGTTTGGTGTGACGGAGTCGCAGCGACTTGAATTCCGGGCGGAATTCTTCAACTTTTTTAATCATCCGAATTTTGCGCAACCGGACAACTTCATCGACGACGGCCCTGGTGTAGCGGGCACGATCACCTCGATAGCCATACCGATGCGCCAGATTCAATTCGGATTGAAATATAAATTCTGATTCCTTTCCCCCGATTAGGCTCGAATTGTCTAACGAGGTTTTGGGGGAACGCGTTGAGCGTATTCCTCGGTCCGACATACGATTCATCACCAGAGCCTGTGCTGGCCCAGCCGCACTCCGACTGCTGTGATAAAAACGTGATAGTTCTATGTTCATAACGCGGACACTGTCAGCAGAACGCGTTATAACGTCTGGCTGGTAAGCTGCTGACAAATCAAGTAGAGTAGAAAATTTTCATAACCGATCAGAACACCACTGGTGTTCTTCAAAACCGGCGCGTGGCGGCGCCCGAAGCTCCGTTTCAGCACACAGTAAAGTCCCGCCAGCAGCGCTCCGAGTTCCGTTCACACCGATGCAAAAGTGACCAACGTAATCATTGCCTAGTAGAATTTCCGTCCTAAAATCTTAGCAGGTGAAGAGTTATGTGCTCCGCTGTTCCTTGCGAGAAATGTAGTGCTGAGATTGCTGAGGATTCGCAGTTCTGCCGCAAGTGCGGTCATGGATTCGGAGTGGTTTCCGCTGCCCAACCTTCTAAGCCCCCTGCCGGCATTTCCGCAATTCCTCGCCGTGCCTACACTTTTTTGGTCGCTGTGTTTAACAAACAATAGAATTGAATTTTACCGAAAACCTAAATGTACTTTCTCATGACAGGCAGAACACAGCGTGATCAGGTTTTCCTTGTAAAACTTGAAGTAAACAATCTCCACGGTTCTGTTTCCGAGATGCCGCCTGCCCCAAAACCATTCGCTTTCCTGCGTTAGAAAACCTCCGCGAACGCGGTTGATTCCTCGCCGAATCACTTCTCTTAGATCCACGTCATCCATGTTGTCGACAAACTTTGTTCGGACGCTT
>DATHJP010000532.1:0-8664 GCA_035489695.1 Terriglobales bacterium | reverse complement strand
TAGGAAAGGAACTCGGGCCGGACGCCTGAGCCAGGACCACACTGCGGGATGACCTGTGGACTGGCGCTGGCGCGCGTGACTCCGTTCCGCTGTCGCTGCACCTACGCACGGCCAAACCCTCTCCCGGAAAAACCCGGCGGAAATACCGACCCCCTTGACAACCCTCATAGGCGCTGAAGCGCATGGTTAGCCGCCGTCATGTGGTCCTCCTTTGATGACACTCGCAAAAAGGATGTGCCGAAACAAGCTCTGCGACGTTGCTGTGTCGAAGCAACCATTCGGACAACGCTCCGACCAACTTGTCAAACTCCGGCGTCTCGCCTTGGGCGTGGCAGGCACTCTCCAACGTAAAGCTCATCATTCACAGCGCGACTATGCCGAACGTCCCGGATGAGCTAGCGCCGCCGTGAAGCCCCTGACGCCGGGCTCGCCGACCGGCTCTCGAAAACCCAGAGGCTGGCGGCGGTTAGCTCGATCCGGTTGATTCGGCGGCGTTTGCAGACTCACCTGTTCTGTGATGCCGACCCCGCAACGCGATCCACGCACTGAGGCCAATGGAGCCAGCGACCAAAGAATACCACAAAATCCACAAACTCGTCATGCTCCACCCACGTGCCAATGGATCGCCATAGTGTCAATCTTTACGAGCTACATCACCATGAATCCAGTCTCCAGGTGTGAGGAACTGAATAAATCCAGGGTCATTACAGTGGTAAATCACCCTGGCGACAACCGTCTCCCAGAAAATAGTGCAAATCATTGTGCAAACAACCAGCGCAACCAGGAACTTTGCTGCTCTAGTGACTGATCTTTAGGATTGACGACACGGCGGGATTCAATAGAATGCGCTTCAATATGAAGCGCGATGGACGAGAATTAGATCATCACACTCTAGCCGAGTTGCGGGGTATGGCCATCCGAAGGATTGTTGATGAGGGAGCCAAGCCCAGTCAGGTCGCCGCTGACTACGGGTTTTGTCGCAACTATATTTATCCCTGGCTGAAGAAATTTCGGGAGGAAGGCTGGCAGGCCTTAGTCGAAAGTATTGCCCAAGGTCCGGAGCCAAAACTCGACGAGAAGCAACGACAACAGGTCGGGCGGTGGATTTTAGGCAAAGATCCGCGGCAATATGGCTTTGAGTTTGGTTTGTGGAGCCGCCGGATTGTGCAGGTCCTCATCCAGGAGAAGATGGGCATCGAGTTGGGCTTGACGGCGGTAGGCCGCTTGTTAGCCCAGTTGGAGATCACCCCGCAGAAACCGTTGCGTCGGGCGTATGAACGGGACCCGGCGAAGGTGGAACTGTGGTTGAAAGAAACCTCTCCGCAACTGAAGAAGAGGGCCAAACGACAGGCCGCAAAGATATTCTTTCTGGGCGAAGCGGGCTTTCAATCCGATCCACCCCTGGGCCGCACGTATGGATTGAAGGGCCAGACGCCCGTGGTCGTGACCTCCGGCCAGCGACAGAGCATCAATGTGATCAGTGCAGTCAACGCGCGGGGGGAGTTTTGGGCTGCTCCCTACACCGGGGAGTTGAACGGAGAGGCGTTTGTGGTGTTTTTGAAGAATTTCATGAAGGGTCGTAGCGGTAAGGTGTTCCTGGTATTGGAAGGGCATCCCGCCCATAAGGCCAACGTGGTGAAGCGCTACATGGAAAACTTGGATGGGCGTTTGGAGTTGCATCCGCTGCCGACCTACTCGCCGGATTTGAATCCGGATGAGTTTGTATGGAGTCACGTGAAGAAGAATGGAGTGTCGAAGAAACCCTTGAAGAAAAATGAATCACTACGGCGACGGGTCGAAGAGGACCTACGCAATATTCATAACAATCGCAAACTAGTGCGGTCCTTTTTTTGTGCAGAATCTGTCGTCTATGCCAAGGACCTATCAGTAACCAATAATCTCGTCACCGTCCCATGTCACGCTCCGACGATGCCAATATGTCCGACACGTGGCTCGATGAATCTCGCCGTGAAAATCCGAGTAAACGACCTTGAAAGCGCAGGTGAGCCGCGTGGAGGCGAAAGGCCGCCATCGCACACGAATCGGTTTACATATCCTCTGGCGTAAATCACTCTTGACCCACTCGCGACAAAGCATGACGCAAAGAAACTGAAGCACGCCGACAATGATGGGGATGATCGCAATGTTGCGCCAAACTGTGATGTCCTCGGCACTCATACGGCGTGTGGCACCGGGTAGGCCCGAGCGGTCACCCGCTCAGGCCCCCCTCAGAACCGTGCGTGAGAGTTTCCCCTCACACGGCTCAAGGCTTTCAATGGACATCGCTCTGTGCGGGATGTCCCGGTTGGGCAAGCCCGCTGCGAAGAGCGCTTTGGGCTTGATTCAACCTTTGCCATAGTAATCAAGAGCCGACTTGCTCGGCAATCCTTATGCCGGGCTTGAGACGCACCAATCGACAGGCGTCGATCATCATTTGCTTTTCTCAGCAAGAACAGTTCCATCGATTCTCTGACAACGAAAGACCAGATCGACGTGGGCATATCCGGGCCATTATCAGCCTCGTATGGCTTGTTCTTGGTGACGATGCTTGCGAGTGTTCAAATGTTTTAACCATACCATCCGATTCTAGCGCCGCACCCGGATTGAGGCTCCCAGGTTGACTGCATTGTTTGGGAGGCTCCAGACGCTTGGAAGTGGCTTGCGCCGCCCGCCAAACGCCTGCTCCCATAGAATACCTGCCGCGAAAGGCAGGGCTTAGTCAGGTCAAAACCACGCTAAGCAGTGGTTTATGCGACATCACGTCGCAACGTACGGCCAAGCTCAGTGGCGAGAACGTCATCGGGCTTTGTCCCTGATAACTTCAAGTCCTGCGCTGTCCAAAGTCGCTGCGTCACATCTTCACTTGTACCAAAATGCTTGCAACATGTGACAGGTGTAACATACAGTATCTGTGACAAACGTAACATTTGTGAAAACACCAATTCGTATCACGGAAGCCGAATGGGAAGTTATGGCGGTGGCTTGGGAGCGCGCACCTGTTGCGGCGAGCACGGTGGTAAAAGTGCTCGAAGACCGCAAAGAATGGACCCTCGCCACCGTCCGCACACTCCTGCGCCGCCTGGTTAACAAGCGGGCCTTGCGACAGGAAATCGAAGGCAAGCGCTACCTCTACACTCCACTCATTTCCATGGCAGAATGCGTCCGGCAAGAAAGCGAGTCCTTCCTGGACCGACTCCTTGGCCGCGCGCCCTCGGAAGCCATTTTGCACCTGGTGAAACGGGCCGATTTGTCCGCGAAAGACATTGAGGAACTGCGCCGCATTCTGCGCGAGAAGGAGAAATAGATATGCCTAACTTAATACATTGGGTCGAAGAGGTTTTTCGATGGATTTTGCAAACGACCTGGCAGACGACGATTCTGGTCGGCTTGATTCTGTTGGCGCAATGGCTTTTGCGCAGACGCCTGGCACCCGCCTGGCGGTATGGGCTTTGGCTGCTGCTGATTGCCCGCTTGTTAATGCCCGTCGTGCCCCCAAGTGGCTTCAGCATTGTTAACCTGGCCAGAACTGATCTGGCGAATTCACGTGTGGATGCCTGGCGGCCTTCCCGAGAGGTCGACACCAACCCGCATCCCCCTATCAATAACTTGGATGCAACCCCAAGCACGGATTTTGCCCCGGCGAAGGAGTCTCGCCGGGATCGCTTCAATCCCAGCATTCCTCCGTCAGACGTAGTGATTAGGCCCAACGCCATGTCACGGGTCGATTGGCTAAAGGTCTCGTGCTGCGGTTGGCTGGCCGGGGTGTTGTTTTTCGCCTCGCGCCTGGTTTGGGCAAATGTCCGTTTCCGATCGCGCATAGAGCGGCATCGGCCCATCGCGAATGAGAACGTGACCCAGCTGTTTGACGAATGCAGAAAAAAATTCAAAATCACCCGGCCGGTGTGGGTAATTGAAAGTGCAGAAGTGGAGAGTCCGGGTGTCTATGGAATTTGGCGGAAGTGGCTGCTGTTGCCCGAGGGCGTTTTCGAGCAATTTTCACGTGAAGAACTTCGGCACACTTTTTTACATGAACTGGCCCACCTCAAGCGGCGCGACCTTGAGGTAAACTGGCTGACGGCGTTCTTGCAGATTCTGCACTGGTTTAACCCCGTGATCTGGCTGGCTTTTGCCCGCATGCGTGCGGACCGGGAACTGGCCACAGACGCGCTCGTTCTGGCGCACGTCAGCGCGACAGACAATGTCGCCTACGGCGAGACCATCATAAAAGTAGCCGCGAATCTTACTCAACGCGGGATGCAACCGGGTCTAGTTGGAATCGCCGAAAGCAAGGCAGGTCTCCAAGAACGCCTTCGAGCCATCGCTGGCGCTGGTGTGGCAAAATACTGGACCTGGGCCGCCGCCGGCATTGTGGCAGTCCTGGGTGTTGCGGGACTGACTGGAGCTCAGGGAACTGACCAACCGGAGGCGGCGGTAACCTCCAGGAATTCCGCTTCTGTGTTGAACCACACAGCTGGAATTTCTGGCAGAGTTGTGGATGTCCGTGGACGTCCCGTTAATAATGCTCAAGTTGCGATATATAGGCTCTCGCCGAGAACGTGGTTTGATGGCAGCCCTCTTCCGGCTTCGTCAGGGTTGGATCTTACGTGCGCGCCGACGCCGCGGATTTTCAATCCCGACTTCGGCCACCCTATGGCCGATCTCCGTCTGGCAAGCGAGCCTTGGAGCTTTTGCACGACCGACGTTCAGGGCCACTTCTATTTAAATGACCTGGATCGGGCCTTGGGCCTCTTAGTCGTGTCGGAAAGCGGCTTCGGCTGGACCGCGACCAACGGGTTTTCTACTAACATGACAGTCACATTGGAACCTTGGGGGCGCATCGAAGGAACCCTCTGGCATTACAACGAAGTTGTGACCAATGAACCCGTTCGAGTTTTTTTCGCATACCAGGATGGCGTCCCCTCTTGGGGCCCGGAGTCCGGGTTTAACACCAAAACCGACGACCACGGGCGTTTTTCCTATGATTTTGTCCCACCAGGTCACTTTGGAGTTAACAGTGCCGGAGTGGGCGAAAGGGTCACCGTCAAATCTGGACAAACGGCGCTCGTAAAGCTCGGCGGGAGTGGCCGGTCCGTAGTTGGAAATTTCAAGATTCATAATCCTGATGGGGAAATCGGACCAGCCGATGAGTTTCGCTACGCTTTTTTCACATCAATGGCTGACCTCGGTGCCAAAACTAAGGAAGAAGTCAAGGCTTTGAGAAAGCAACCGATCTGGGAAAATACATTCACGAATTTCCACGCTCGACCTGTGCAATGTGCCAAGGACGGCTCCTTTCGTATTGATCAAGTCGAGCCGGGCAAATACGCGTTGTTAGTTGAGCCCTCCGCAATGGCAATGGCCACCACACATCGGTTGTGGTTCACCGGGGCGCGCGAGGTCGAGATCCCCGCGAGCGATCCTAAAATGCGCGAACCACTGGACTTGGGGCTCATCGAAGTCTCACTCAGGTCGCCATCCCGTTCAAATCAGTGAAAGAACGGATGCCTCTTTGTGCGGTTGCTGTTCCCGAGGCTTAGAGGATGAACAGTCGTGTAACACTCTCAGCTTTGAAGAAGTTGGGATCAGGCAGATTCAGGGCTAGGAGCGTGACCCCGCCCCTACTCGCACCGCGACTCCGCCTGACCATCGCCTGTGGTTGCCTGGTGCTGTTGTCCTCCTGCGCTAGCGCACCGATCTGGTTTCCTGAGCAACCGGTCAAATCATGGTTTCACCAACACTTGGCGGGACTTCCCGCGGAACAATTGGAGGAGCAGAAAACCACAGCGCAATGACGTCCGACCTCAATTCGGTTGGGGTGACCGCGTCCCGGCTCGCATCGCGAGTCCGCGTGATCGGCGCCGGTGTCTGCCTGGTGCTCTGGTGTTCTTGCGCCACAACGCCGAACTCGGATGCCGATGATTCAGTCCGTCCACCGCTCCCCGCTGAGACACCTTTGAACAAAGGAGCTGGTCGTGGAGACCTAATCCGAGTGACGCTCCATTTGAAAAGCGGACAAGAGATTCCGGTCATGGTGGATACGGGAGCTCCGGACACCCTCTTGGACAAGTCCTTGAACCCGGAATTGGGGAAGTGTCTCGGGAAGAAAAAGTTCAAGATTACGGCGATGAAGAAGGGTACCGCCGCAATTTACAATGCACCGGAGCTTTGTCTGGATGGCACTCAACTGCTGATCGGCAAACGGGTCTCCACAGCAGATCGGAATGGTGACGCGGCCCTCCTAGGCATGGACTGCTTGCGACATTATTGCATCCAATTGGACTTCGGTGTCCGCAAACTCCGTTTCCTCGATCCTGACCATCTGAAAACCGAAGAGCTAGGCGAAGCGTCCCCCATTACCATTTCTCCGTGGACAAGGCATGTCCACGTGCGCGAGGACTTTATGGGCGCCAAAGGCGCGAAGTGGATGATCGATACCGGCCTTAACATAGATGGTCTGCTGAAGCGGAAGTTGTTCAAGCAGGCGTTGCGAGCACAGCACGCATCAGCTGCACAAGGAGAATCCAACGGCGCCAAGGGGGTCTTGGGGGCTTTGTTCCCGGAGGCGGAATTTCGGGGGAAGACGTACACAAATCTGGTATTTGCCGAAATGCCGCCCAAGGAGGCGCTCCCTCCGCGTCTTATCGGATTGCAATTCCTCGCGCGCCACTTGGTGACGTTCAACTTTCCCAAACGGGTAATGTATCTTAAGCGCACAAGTGTCGGACCGCTCGCTGACGGTCTTAGCTCCACGAATGCCTCGCCCGGCACTGGACGAGATGACCAGTTGAACGAGGCCACGACAGCGCTTCCCGGCGGAAATCCATGAGAATGGTCAAGATCAACTCCCACAGGCACGTGGTTCTTTGTCTGCTTGTCAGCGTGGCTTTTCATCTTTGCGGGTGCGCGAGCGGTCGCCAAATCGTTTCCACCAACAACACACCGCCCGGCAACGCGTCCGTCCGCAAGGTCGAATTCGGTGAAGTGCCGGAGGCAAGAGCATTGGCCGAGCGCGCCCGCCGGATCGGCAACGAGATGTATCCAAAGATTCTAGCGCTTCTGGCGGACGACTCATCGAGGTTGCCGCGTCAGTTCGACGTCGTCTTCAAGAAGCACCTCGAGGGCAACTTTGGCCAGACAGTGGGCGCGACAATTAACCTCAGAGCCGAGTGGTTCACAAAGAACTCCACTGATCTTGATGATACCCTCATCCACGAGATGTCCCATGTGGCACAGAAATATCCGTCGAAGGCATGCGATTACTGGATGGAAGGGATAGCCGATTACGTGCGCTACAAGCTTGGTTACACCCATGGCTGGCGATGTCCGCAGTGCGGAGTCGAGTTTCCGCATTACACCTATGGTTACGCCTGTGCGGGCGCTTTCCTGCTATTCGTAGACGCGACATACGGCTCGAACGTCGTCCGGCAACTCAACGCGGAACTGCGCCGAGGTTCGTATTCCGCCTTCCTTCGGTATTTTGAGGAAGCGGCAGAATTCCTGGAGAATCTGGGTAAGAACGGCCGGTTGCCTGGTTTCTCAAAAGACGAGGTGAGCGAGATCTCGCCTGGGACGTCGGACTGGGAATGTCTGTCCGAAGCGTATCCTGGGTCTCGAACCTTCACGTGCACAAAAAAGGACGACCCATCTGCGTATCACTACATCGTGGTTCGAGAATCCAACGACGTCCCTTGGAAGTTGCAACGAGCGTGGCGGACCGGTCCGGACGGGCGAGTGATCGAGGAGTATCCTCTCCCATGAGAATGCACAAACTAGCCTTTCCGAAATCAAATCCATGAAAGCGCTCCTTCTCCTATTGGTTTCCAGCTTGTGGGTCGAGGTCGTCCGAGCCGACGACTGGTTCTGGATCGACGCGAAGATCAATGGCAAGCCCGTCCGCCTGGTTTTGGACACCGGCTGTGATCCGCACCTTGTTTTGTTGCGAGACACAGCGCAGCGGCTGCGCTTGAAGTTGCAAGAGGCCAAAGTATCAGGTCGGTGGACCACTGAGGAATGCACGGTTAAGCTGCCCTGGTCCTTTCGGGGATTCGCCCTTGCCAGAGCGAAATTAATTGTTGTGGACGTTCCATCTCATGTGCTCAAGGACGTCAATATGGATGGAGCGGTCGGATGGCCGATCCTCCGCGACCGTATCCTTGAGTTGGACGCCGCCAGGCAAAAGTACCAGTTCCTTCGCAAAGTGCCGAAAGCGACGGCAACATGGACCAGTCTGGCGTTGCGAACCAATCTGCCGAGTGGCAGTCGTGTGCTGGCTTTGGACCTGCCCGACGCTGACGGGAGTAAAGGAGTCCTTGTCGTGGATACCGGGGCTGAGGGCACGGGGGTTAATCTTTCCCCCCGACGATGGCGGGAGTGGAAAGCCGTTCATACCAACCAGACAACGCTTATTGCAAAATACACTCCGCAGGCCGGTAAGTACGCACAGGAGCAAGCCTGGGGTGACAAACTTTCCCTCGGTTCGTTGGAATTGACCGATGTGCTGATCGAGGAAGCCGATCCCATCTATGCGCGCATCCTGCCGGACTACGCAGGGACATTGGGGCTGGAGGCCCTGAAGCGTCTTGACGTGATCGTCGATGGGAAACACGGCATCGCTTATCTGCGCCCCAAACAAACGCCTTCCGTCGCCGGCGAACACAACCGACT
>DATHJP010000531.1:0-3820 GCA_035489695.1 Terriglobales bacterium | reverse complement strand
ACCTGTTTGTCTGCCAATTTGTTGAGTTCTCAAAGACGCTGAATAAATCCTGTGGCCCGGGCGAGGAAGGGAAGCACGGATATTGCATTCCGCGTCTCTATCAACCCATGCCAAGTTGGCTGTTTCACAATAATGGCGACGGAACCTTTACCGATGTCAGCAAGGCTTCAGGTATTGGAAAGTATTTAGGGAAGGCTTGGGGAGTGGTGGCAACGGATGTCAACAACGATGGCCGTCTGGATCTTTTCGTCGCCAACGACACGGTAGCAAACTTTCTGTTTATGAATCGAGGACAGGGCAAGTTCGAAGAAATCGCTACGCAGGCGGGCGTGGCTTATAGCGCCGACGGCCGCGCTCGTTCCGGCATGGGAGTGGATTCCGCGGACTTCAATGAAGATGGGTGGATGGACCTGTTCGTCGCCAACATAGATCGCGAAATGTTCTCGATCTATCAGAACAATCACGACGAAACCTTTGACGATCAGGCTGGACCGACAGGTATCGGAAACGCAACCCGGCTCATGAGCGGTTGGGGCCTGAAGTTTTTCGACTACGACAATGATGGAGACCTGGACCTGTTCCTGGCCAACGGAAATCCTGACGATTTGATCGAAAGTTTACACAGTCAGGTGAAGTATCAAGAGCCGCTTATGTTGTTTCACAACATAGGCAAAAGTTTTAAAAACGTAAGCGCGCAGAGCGGCCCTGTGTTTGCCAAGCCCCTTTCCGCTCGTGGGATGGCCATCGGAGATTTCGATAACGATGGTGCGGTGGATGTCCTCGTCTCCGTCAATGACGCTGCCCCAGTTCTTCTGCGCAATAAGATTGGAAATCAAAACCATTGGCTTGGGGTAAAGCTGGCCGGAAAGAAGTCGAATCCCGACGCCATCGGCGCTCGAGTCACGTACCAGGCCGGCGACTTAAAAAGAAGCAGGACGAAGGTAGGAGGAGGAAGTTATCTATCGTCGCACGATCCGCGTATAGTGCTCGGCATTGGGAAACGAACCAAGATCGACTGGCTGGAAATAAAATGGCCACAGCCCGGCGGCGCCGTCGAACGTTTCACTGAACTGCCCATGGACCGTTACATCACGATCATCGAAGGCCAAGGCAAATGGCGATGAAGAGACGAAAAGCCGCCACCATAGCCAGTTTCGCACTCGTCGCGCTCACAGTGTTCAGCAGCAGCCTGTGGGCTTCCGACGCGCATACGGCAGCGCAGCCCGTGCGGTTTTGGGAGGATTCGAAAGACATTCCAACTTCCGAAGAAGGACTGCCCGATCCGAATCCTCCCTTCGACCTGTTTACGACTTCCGGCAGATTTAACTACCCTTACACTCTGCGCCACAATCTGGTTGATCGTCGTGTACCGCGGAAATGGCGAACTCTGAATCTGGAGAACGAATATCTGAAATGTACCGTTCTGCCCGATCTCGGAGGCCACCTTTACACCTGTATCGACAAGATCAATGGCGCGTCGATGTTTTATGCCAATCCCACCATAAAGTTTGCCCGCATTGCATATCGCGGGATGTGGGCGGCGCTTGGAGTTGAATTCAACTTTCCCGTCTCTCACAACTGGATGACGGTTTCTCCAGTCGATTTCGCCATGACACGCGAAGCTGATGGTGGCGCCTCGGTATGGGTGGGCAATATCGACCGTGCTTACGGCATGCAGTGGCGCGTCCAACTCACGTTGCGTCCCGGGCGTGATTACCTTGAACAAAAGACCACACTCTACAACCGCAGCGACACACGTCATCGGTTCTATTGGTGGACTAATGCTGGTGTCGAGGTCTGGGATGACAGTCGCATCCTGTATCCCATGGAATTTACCGCTGCCCACGGGTTCGCCGACATAGACACCTGGCCGGTGAATGCCGCGGGAGTCGACCAGAGTATTGTCGGAAATCAGAAATACGGTCCGGTCTCCCGCTTCAGTTACGGCAGCCGGGAACCGTATATGGCGGTGTATCATCCGCACACACGTTCCGGCGTTGTGCATTACTCGTCGCCGCTGGATCTTCCCGCCAAAAAAATCTGGTCGTGGAGCAGCGACGAAGATGGTCTCGATTGGCGTACCGCTCTCTCCGACAACAACAGTGCGTACGTGGAAATCCAGGCGGGCTTGTTCCGGGATCAGGAGACCTACGGTTTCCTGGAGCCGCAAGAGACACGCGCTTTCACCGAATACTGGATTCCGATTCGCGAACTGGGCGGCGTAGCTCGTGCAAATCCGGATGCGGTGCTCAACCTCACCCGTCAAGCCGCAGGTGCTGACCGTGCTGGCCTCGAAATCATCCTTAACGTGACGCGGGAACTGCCGAATGCGGTCATAACCATTCTGAACGGGACACAACCCGTCGCGTCAGCGCACGAGTCACTCTCTCCCCAAAAAACGTTTCGGAAGACCTTTCCTGGACTGCCCGCAAGCGCGACCTACACCGTCGAATTACGGAATGAAACCGACGAAGTACTTCTGCGGCATACGGAAGGCCAGTACGACTTCGTGAGCGGCGACAAAGTCCAGACCGGCAAGCAGCCATCGCACGAATATCCCGCGGAACCGAATCGCGGCGCCGACGACTTTCTGGCACTCGGCACCGATCAGGAAAGTAATGGAGAATTACCGGTTGCGCTCACTACCTACCAGCGCGGCCTCGCTCGTTTTTCGGACAGTATTGCTTTGAATCAGGCCACCGGACGACTGGAAGTGATTCTCAAACAATACGCGGCCGCGGCGCAGCATCTTTCCAAGGCCCTGGCCTGGATGAACAGCGATCATGAAACCGCTTATTACCTGGGACTGGCGCTCGCGGCCAATGGAGACGAGCGCGGGGCGCGCAGCCAATGGGAGTTCGCCCAGCAATCCGAAAGCTATCACGCGCCTGCCATTATGATGTTGGCCGCGATGGAAGCGCGCGCAGGTGATCGCGAGCGAGGGCTCAAAATGGTGCAGCAAGGCGTTAACAACCGGCCAGACCTTACTCGCGAAGGTGCTATCGAGATTGCGCTATTGCGAACGCTTCGACGACAACCAGAAGCGACCAAGCGTTTGGAATATTGGAAGCAGCAGGATCCGACCAGTTCTTTTCTTCGTTATGAAGCTATGCGGATGGGCCAGAGCGATCCAGGTCTGTTTGCCCACCTCGCTGCGGATCCGGAGCGGATCCTTGAAATCGCTACCGATTACATGCGCTTCCGTCTTTACGAAGATGCGCTCGACGTGCTCTCGCGACAGTATCCGTCCGGCGAGGAAGTCGTCGGCGAACCCGGTGTACTCCATCCCAGTTCATATCCTCTCATCGCTTATTACCGCGGTTTTTGCCGCTACGTCTTGGGCCAGGATGGCCGTGCTGACTTCGTTGCTGCCTCCGGAATGCCGACGACCTATGTCTTTCCTAACCGGCCTGAATCCTTCGCCGTGCTGCATCGTGCTCTCGAAATCAATCCCGATGACGCAACCGCTCACTTCCTTCTTGGCTCACTCTATCTTTCAGGAGCGATGACTGGACCGGCTATAAAGGAGTGGGAAACTGCGCGAAAACTAAAACCGTCTCTCCCCACACTGCATCGCAATATGGGATATGCCATCTTGCAATCCTCGGAATCTCCGGACCGCGCGATCGAACTGTTTCGCGAGGGAATGAAATACGATTCTGACAACGTCGATCTTTATCTTGGGTTGGAAGAAGCCATGTATAAAGCAGGCCGGCCGCCCGGGGAGAGAGCCCAAGCTCTCCAGAGCTTTCCAAAGCTGCAATCAGCCCCTGCGGCGCTGGTGTTTCGCCTGGTACAAGTGTTAGGCGAAGCGGGAGAG
>DATHJP010000530.1:0-5519 GCA_035489695.1 Terriglobales bacterium | reverse complement strand
CAAACCGGCTTGCGCGACGTGTTGAATCGTGGACGGGACGGCGCAATGATCACATTGGTGGACCGTCCCCCGCCTCGCGCAGCAACTTTACAAAGTCTGCTTACTGCTTTCGAACGAAATCGTGGCTTGGGCGCGTGCACGATACGCTGACTATAAATCGGGCAAGGTTGACGAAGAGACGATGTGCGGCGAAATGGTGACTCTGCATCGCGGGCTCAGCGAAGATGTAGTGCAGCGAGCTGCCGGTCAGTATTTCGATAGTCAGATCGCCGGCCAGATTTTCCCTGAAATGAGTGATCTGGTGCACCGATTGCGCGAATCAGGCTGTGACATCTGGGCAGTGTCTTCCACCAACGAATGGGTAATTCGGGCAGCCATGAAGCATTTTGGAATTTCTGAGACCAGGATTTTGGCGGCGAACGTTCAAGTTGAGCAAGGCATCATCACCGATCGATTAGTACGCGTACCGACCGGTGAGGGCAAGTCGCACGCCATTCGCGAAGTTGTGCAGGGAGATCTCGACGCGGCCTTTGGCAACTCGCGTTGGGACATTGCAATGCTGGAGATCGCTCGGCATTCCTTTGCCATAAATCCGAACCCTGACTTGGAAGAAGCAGCTCGGGGACGCGAATGGACAATTTATTTTCCCTAGCCTAGCGGGGCGAGGTTTTCAGTTGCTTCAAGATCGCCGCCCATGCATCCAAGGCGAGGTGACTGGCGTGGACTGACGCTTCGGGTAAGCCGCCGATTTTCGATACCAATTCCTCCCGGCGCAGCTTGCGGGCGGCTTCCAAGGTCCTTCCCACCAGCAATTCGGTTACCAGCGAAGCACATGCCATGGCGGGAACGCATCCTTTAGCGAGGAATCGGATCTCCGCGATACGGTCGTCGGAAATCCTGATGCTCAGTTTCAAAATGTCGCCGCAAGCCGGATTTTCAATCTGTACGGCTGCGTCAGGATTCAACACCTGACCGGCATTGCGCGGATTCTGAAAGTGGTCGAGGAGTTGGGGAGAATACATCGGCAGAATTGTAACCTCCCTTGTACCATTAGAAGTGATGTCCTCCGACCATACCCCGCAACGGATTGTGTCGCTGCAACCAAGCGCTACGGTTATTCTTGCCGCTATTGGCAAGCTCGATCGGATCGTCGCATGCACCAAATATTGCGGTGATGTGTGCCCGGAGGTAGTGCGGAGAGGACAGACAATCATTGCGGATTCCTGGACTGCGCAGAGCGAAGAAATCCTTCGCGCCCGGCCGGATTTGGTCATTGCGGCCGTTCCTTATCAAGAAAAAGCCGTGATCGAGATCCTGAAGTCAGGAGCACGTTTTCTCGGTCTGGCACCGAAGACATTAGCTGACATTTACACCGATATCGCGACCATCGCCGGGATGATGGGTGTGGCGGAATGTGGGAAGCGGGTCATCACGGAAATGCAGCAGGCTGTCGAGAACGTGCACAGCCAGGTCGATGGCGGGACACGGCCTCGCGTGTTTTGTGAAGAATGGGGCAAACCGCTGATCGCCTCTCAGCCATGGGTTGCGGAACTTGTACGAGCGGCCGGTGGAGAGTTTGTTGGAGTACCGGGCTCAACCACGTCGGCAGAGACTGTACTTGCGGAGGACCCAGATATTGTTGTCGCTGCCTGGTGTGGAGCGGGTGATCGCGTCCCATTGGAAAAGATAGTTCAACAACGCGGCTGGAAAGAGATGCAAGCGGTGAGGCAAGATCGCGTGTATTGCATTCGCGACGAATTTCTGAATACCCCGGCTCCGACGCTGATTCAAGGTTTGCGGGCGCTGGCCGCGGCCATTCGTCCCGACCGTTTTCCACAACCGCCAGGTCTAAGATGCATTAACGGCCATTACCCGCCGGAGTGAATTAGTTGTGAGCACCTGAACCCGCCTCACCAATCAGAACGGTTCTC
Source organism: Terriglobales bacterium (assembly GCA_035489695.1). Lineage (GTDB taxonomy): Bacteria > Acidobacteriota > Terriglobia > Terriglobales > Acidobacteriaceae > 40CM-3-55-5. The sequence goes on along the minus strand of DATHJP010000530.1, from coordinate 3,588 downwards.
CAGCAATGAAGCAAGTGGTCGCAGCCTTGATCTTGAAAAACGGAAAAGTGCTGGTGTGCCAGCGAACCCGTCACCAGAGCATGCCTCTGAAGTGGGAATTTCCCGGCGGCAAAATCGAAGACGGCGAACAGCCGCGGGACGCATTACGCCGCGAGTTGGAAGAGGAATTGGGGATCGACGCCCACATCGGCGAAGAGGTGGCTCGCATTCGTCACGATTATAAAAATGGCGGAGCGGTCGAGTTGCGTTTTTATGTGGTGAACGAATATACCGGCGAGATGGAAAATAGGATTTTTCGCGACATGCGATGGGCTAAGCGGTCCGAGCTCCCTTCGTACGATTTCCTTGAAGCTGATCTTGAATTGGTGAGGGATTTGGCAACAGGAAAAATTGTCCCCAGCCGTTAGCCTGTTTTCATCGTCCAAAACAAGGCGAACGTAAGCCCGATCATGATAATGGTCGTCCCCCATGCGATCACGTTATAGAAAGGCGAGTTGACGTACGTATCCATGAGTTCCTTTTTGTTGACCAATAGGAGCATGAAGACCAGGACAAAAGGCAGCACTGCCCCGTTCACTACTTGGGACAGAATTGAAATTTTGACCAATGGCAAGTTTGGAATGAGGATGACGCCCGCTCCGGCAACAATAAGAATTGTGTACAGCCAGTAAAAGACTGGCGCCTCGCGAAATCCCTTGCCCAGGCCCGATTCGAATCCCAGACCCTCGCACACGGTATAAGCGGTTGACAGCGGCAGGATCGATGCCGCGAACAGCGACGCATTGAACAATCCCATGGCAAAAAGTATGTAGGCATAGTCTCCAGCCAGCGGATGCAAGGCTTGGGCAGCATCTTTAGCGTCGGAAACGTTGCGATAGCCGTGGGCATACAAGGTGGCGGCGCAGGCCACGATGATGAACCAAGCGACGATGTCGGTAAAAATGCAACCCGTGATCACATCAAGCCGGGAAGTCTTGTATTGGCGGCGAGTAACCCCTTTCTCAACGATGGAAGCCTGCAAATAAAACTGCATCCAGGGAGCAATCGTGGTGCCCACCACGGCAATCACCATATACAGGTAACTCGGTTGCCGGAACATTTCGCGAGAAGGCGGCTTAACCGTGGAGACAAGAGCGTCGAGCCAGGCTGGTTTCGCCAGGATACCGGCGAAGATATAAGTGACGTAAAAGAAAGATGCGACCAGGAAAACTTTTTCGACGGTCTTGTATTGGCCTTTGAGGACGATGATCCACACGATGAAGGCACAGATCGGAACCGTGATGTACTTGGAAAGGCCGAACAATTCAAGGCTACCGGCAATTCCGGCAAACTCTCCCACTACATTGCCGAAGTTGATGATCAGGACACCGATCACCATGAAGAAGGTAATGCGGAACCCAAACTCTTACCTGATGAGGTCGCTGAGACCCTTGCCCGTTACAGCACCCATGCGAGCCGCGATCTCCTGAATGACGATCAGCGCCAAGGTGGTGGGAATCATCGTCCATAGGAGCATGTGACCGAACTGGGCGCCAGCGGCGGAATACGTCCAGATGCCGTTGGCATCGTTATCGACATTCGCGGTAATGAAACCCGGGCCGACTACGGCAAAAAAAATCAGCGCGCGGATTTTCCAACGTCTCAGAAATCTCATGCGAATCATAAGGACGAAGCGAGCGAATCAGAATAAATGCAGTTGATGGATCTGAACAGAAGAAAGCAGCGGGCGTTCAGCATTCAGCACTCAGCATTCAGCCGTTTGGGGCTGGTGCAGGGTTCGCAAAATTTCCCTCGGGAGACTACATGCCAAGTCTTGCCGTTGGGCAGCTAGCACTTCGCATTTAGCCCGTGGGCAGCTTTTGCGGATTTGCACGAGCCCCTATTGGCTGAGTGCTGAGTGCTGAGTGCTGACTGCTGCTTCTCTTCCTACAGCTTCGCCCGCAGCAGGCTGATGATGTCGTCAGAAGTAATGACTCCGGTGAGCTTTTTGTTGTGATCCACCACGGGCAGAGTAAGCAGGTTGTACTTGTCGAACAACTCGGCGAAGTCTTTTTCTTTCGCCTTTGCGTTGGTGAAGATCAGAGGCTCTTGCGTAAGCGACTTCAAGGGGGTCTCTGGAGACGCCAAAACCAGCTTGGCGAGCGGCACTGCACCTGTCAGCTTACCGTCATCGTCGACCAGATAGATGGTGCTCACTGTTTCTACGCCACCTTGAAAGCGACGCAAGGTTTCGACGGCATCATGTACGGTTGCATTTTGGTTGACCGCCAGGTACTCGGTATTCATGCGCCCGGCAGCGGTCTTTTCGCCGAATTCCAGGAGTTCGACCATTTCCCGGCGCTCTTCTGGCTTCATCCCCAGCAGAATTTCTGAGGTGCGCTCCTCGGGCAGATCGGCCAACAAGTCGGCGGCGGCGTCGGGCTCCATCTCTTCGACGATCTCAGCCGCGCGATTGGAGTCCAGCGATTCGACAATCGCCTTTTGCACTTTAGGATCGACTTCTTCCAACGCCTCGGCCGCCACTCCTTCGTCGAGAGTCTCGAAGACGGCTTCGCGCTCATCCGGAGCTAAGTTCTCGACGATATCGGCAATGTCGGCGGGATGCAGCCTGGCTAAACGCTCGTGTGAGATTTTGAGTTTTACGCGCCGGGCGGGATCAGTTTCGATAAGATCGACGAAATCCCAGGGAATGGCGCGTGGCGGAATTTTTCGCAACAGGGCCCGTAAGGCGGGGAGAGGCACCACTCCCTTCAACAGCCTTCGAACTGCGCCCCGGGGACCGACATCGACGGAGCCGACTTTCAGCACTGGACGATTGGCGACCGACTCATGGTGGAGGTCAACGTCGTTGACGCGGACGACTTTTCGTCCGAAAACATCGATGACCTGCTGGTCGAGCAGATCACGGCTCAACAGGAGCAAGCCTTCTCCGGTTTCTCCCAGCGACCATTCTGCGGAAGACGTGGCTGCCCGAATGCCGCCATTGACGGACGTTACGGAGCTAAAAGGCAGCAGGCGGTCGCCCGTCTTAGTCCGCACGATGACCACAGCGATGCGAGCGTGATCTTCCTGCGGAGCCAACGCCAGCTCGCGGATGCGTCCGCATCGGCTACCGCCAAGATCGAAAACCGGTTCGCCCAGCAATTCCGTAAGTGCGAGCATGGTCATCGTCCTGAGAATACTGAAGTGTCGAGATGTAATCCACATCGGTTTGAAGGTTTTTGTTGGCGATGGTGTCTAATCGTAGGGGGTACGGGCAAGGGACTGCCTAGCCCCTGCAGCAGGACAGTAATGGTGCAGTTTGAAGAGAGACTCGTATCAGGGCATGCCTTCAGGCATGCCGCCGAGAGCAGGTAGAGTGCGCAGGCTTTAGCCGCTGTGCCGTTACAGGCAAGCCCCGGCGGCTAAAGCCGTTCAGAATTGTCGCCTTGGCGGCATCGCTGAAGCGATGCCCTGATACGAATCTTTTCCTAAACTGCACCACTACCAGCAGGACCGTCGCGTTGACATTTGTCTAGTGGAAGGGCAAACTACCGGATTCGCCAACCATGCGGTTCCCCGCTAGACGCGACGAGGGTGAATGGAACG
>DATHJP010000529.1:0-4504 GCA_035489695.1 Terriglobales bacterium | reverse complement strand
CGAGCGGGATCAGCAAAATGTTCATGCAGATGATCTACAAATTCAGTGACACGGTTTTCGAGCGACGCTGATACCCGCAGATAGTCAAAGATCGCCAGGTGCTGCACGCATTCGCACAAGCCGACTCCGCCCGCGTGAGGGCAAACCGGGATGCTGAATTTAGCAGCCATCAACAACACCGCAAGGTTCTCGTTCACGCCCGCAACCCTGCAACTATCAATTTGGCAGACATCCATTGCGCCCGCCTGCATGAATTGCTTGAACATGACTCGATTGTGGCAATGCTCACCCGTCGCGATGCGAACCGGAGAAGCCTCTCGGCGAATGCGAGCGTGACCCAAAATGTCGTCAGGGCTGGTGGGTTCCTCCATCCACCAAGGATCTACCTCAGCCAGTTCTTTCGTGCGCTGAATTGCTTCGACGACTCCCCACTTCTGGTTTGCATCCATCATCAGCTTGTTGTGCGGGCCGATTTCTGCGCGCATCAGTTGGGCACGGCGAAGATCATCGGCCGGATTGCCACCGACTTTTAACTTAAAACTTGTCCACCCTTGGCTGAGAGACTCGCGGCAGAGGCGCCGAATTTTGTCGTCACTGAAGCCGAACCACCCTGCGGATGTCGTGTATGCGGGATATCCATGCTGCTCAAGCTTCTTTAAGCGCCCAGCTTGAGACGCGGTGTGAGTCCTTAGTAGATCAAGGGCTTCACCCGGGGTAATGGCATCTTCGATGTATTTAAAGTCAATCGAACGGACAATCTGCTCGGGTTCAAAATCTGCCAATAGCTTCCAAAGAGGCTTGCCTTCTGTTCGCGCATAAAGGTCCCAGACCGCATTGATAAGGGCTGCGGCAGCCAGGTGGATTACACCTTTTTCGGGCCCGAGCCAGCGGAATTGACTGTCTTCTGTAAGTTGTCTGGAAAAGGCGACTGTGTCGTCTGTCACGGAAGATAAATTCCGACCCTGAAGAAATCGTGCAAGATACTCAAGTGCAAGCACGCACAGTTCTGTTCCGTGGCCTAAGGTGAAGGCGAGGCCGTGTCCTTCGATACCGACATCCGTTTCCAGAATGCAATATGCCGCCGAGTAATCGGGGTCTGTGTTGACCGCGTCCGAGCCAATCTGGTGCCGTGACGTCGGAAATCGCAGATCGAGGACGCGAACATTGGTGATTTTAGGGTCGCTCAAACTGATCAACTCTCCTTTGGAGGGCTTTCAAGTCGCGGCCAACGGGCCAGAATCATAACTTCTATTCCTGAAATATTAAATTTGTCAATAAAAATCACTGGCAAGTGCGCTGACGCTAATATTTGTGATCGGCCAACGCCGGCGCGACGCAACGGACTAAGTGTCCAGTTTCGGGCGCTCTCGCAAGATTCCCCCGATCTCTTGGGAAAGCTGAGAACTCGCTCGTTTCAAGGATTGGCGGACGATAGCCGTGGTGGTGTTATCGCCAATTCGGCGAATGTAGGGAACAGTTAGAGCTGCAACCGCATACCCATGCTCGTCCAGGACGGGATAAGTAACATTGATGACTCCCTCAATTTCGTAACTTTCCTTCTCTTCATAGCCTCGATCCTTAATGGCGGATAGATGCGAGGTCAAATCACGTGGAGCCTCAGTTTTGTTGCGTTTGCACCAAGTCTGTATGGCACGTGCACGAGCTTCTTGCGTTTGGTGTGCCAGGATGACGTGACCTGTAGCAGCACGCATGAGATCCACAACTGCGCCAGCCTTAACATAGAAACCCGGGCTCACGGGAGAATCCACCTGCGCGATAATCACCACTTGCCCCCCGTTGAGCACTCCCAAATGACAAGACTGACTAAGTTCGTGAGCAACTTGCTGCATAATCGGCAAGGCTTGCATAGTCATACGTTTGATCGGCGGATGCTCTTGCGCGAGCCTAAACAGGTATAAGGTGAGATGGTAGCGATCATTGTCCGGGCTCTGCGCAATGTAGCCACGTTCTTCGAGGCATACCAACATCCGAAAGACCTCTGAAATCGTGCGACCGAGCCTGCGCGCCACCTCGCTTTTTGTGAGTCCCGACGGTTCGCTGGCGAATAGCTCCAATATATCCAGGCCTTTCTCAAGAGCCGGAGTCGGGTACCGGCTGGAAGCTTTAGGCGCCTTTGTCTTCTTCATAAATTATCGAAGCCAACCACCGGGTTAGGGTAACCGCAAATCGCAATGATGCTGACAGTGTCAACCAATCTTCCTTCAGGACTGCCGTTGACAACCGACGGCCGCCGCGCGCCGGATCGTTTGAATACTATCGCACCTAAAAAAATCTTGACAAAAGCATAAAAGCTGGCGTAACGTCCGCTCTGTTTTTGTGGGCGCATGTAATTTTTTATATATGAAATTCACTGAAACGGCAAGCAATGGAGGGTAGCCACGTTCTGGGGAGAACTTTGCGATTCAGCCGGGGGGCACGCAGGGGCTTTCGAGCGAGAGCTGTCCAAGTGTCTCTTGTCTGGATGGTGAGAACGGTCCTTATTGCCTGTCTTGGATTGTGCACGCTTCACGCACAAACAATACGTCCCGATGATCTGACGGTGCTGATGGCTGCTGATGCCGTTCACAAAGGATCTCTCAAAACCAGTGATATGGGGCCAGCAAAGACTGGCTGGGTGGAGTCGTGGGATTCCTCGGCTTCACTGTCCTGGACTGGCAAGATTACCTCACCCGGAAGCTACGATCTATTTGCCATTCTTCAAGGCAGTGGTACGGGCTGTTTGGTGGAAGTCACCATTGGCTCTAAGCCACTGACGGCCTCTTGCTTGAAGACAGACTGGGAAAGAGTAAAGCTCGGCACAGTAGAACTCTCTGCTCCTGTCCAAAGCTTCACCTTTCGTTCGGTCGGCACTTCGCCGGTCGCTAAGGTGTTCTCTTTAGAAATTGTCAGGCCCGAGGTGCAAGTAGAACTTGCCGATCAAGCCGCAAGAGGCGCAGCGCCTACTGACTGGATGGTGCAGGCTAAGTACGGTGTGTTTGTCCACTGGACGAGCCAAAGCAAGCCAGAGCGGGGCAGTCCATTGCCGTACTGTCAGGCAGTACGTAATTTTGACGTCCAGAAGTTTGCCGATGTGCTCGATGAAATGGGCGCCGGCTATCTGGTATTTACGACTTCCCACGCCGAGTTTTATTTTCCCGGCCCCAACAAAGTCATTGATGAGATTCTTCCTGGTCGTACCTGTTCCAGGGATCTGGTCGGCGATCTTGCCCAGGCACTCTCGAAACACGGTATAAAACTCGAACTTTACTTCCACCCCGGACATGATGACGTTGAATGGTGGCGACGAACACACTTCGATGATGATAAGGACAAATATTTTGATTTGTGGTGCAGAGTTATAGGTCAAATTGGCCAGCAATATGGCCCGTCGATCGCCGGGTATTGGCTCGACGATGCAACATTCACGTATTACCCGTACAACGCGCCATGGGCGAAGATGACCGCCGCGGCTAAGCAAGGAAACTCCGGCCGATTAGTCACTTACAACAGCTGGATATTGCCAAAAGTGACTGATTTTTACGAAGTTTTCGCAGGCGAGAATGATTTCAGCACTGAGATGATCAATGGGTTCGGATTTCTTCCCGTGGGAGGAACCGGAAAGTTCACCGGTGGCCCACAATCAGGGTTGCAGGGACAGATCACAACCATCATCAATGGCGACTGGGGCCATTTCAAGGAGAATACGTCTATCTCGCCTCCGAAATATTCACTCGATACGATGATTGTAAAAATACGGGACGCGATCAGCCGCAAAAATGTTCCGACATTCGACGTAGAAATTTACCAGGACGGAAGAATTTCACCTGAGACGCTCGCCTTGTTCAAAGAAATTCGACGCGTGATCAAACCGACAAACAGGTGAAGAAACAGGCTTGCCGTTGGCTATCAATCGTTGCGTTCTTTCCGAACCTCAAAGATGGCCAGTCTATTTGGATTGAATTACTAGTGTGGAACGGAATTCATGGAGAACGTCCTCCAAAACATTACGCTGTTTTTTGTGATAATTACCGCTACCTTTGCACGTGGCGCGACTCCCTGGAATCTGGAGCAATTGTCAAGTCCGCCTCAGGTGTATCCGGCTCCGAATTTTCAAGCTCCAGGGGTGCGAGCTTTATTTTTTGAAGGATTACCCTGGAAGGGCAACCCGACTCGTGTCTTTGCGTGGTACGGCGTTCCCAGCAATGCGACCGCGGCGAGAGTTCCTGCAATGGTGCTGGTCCATGGCGGAGGCGGGACAGCTTTCGCTGACTGGGTACGACTCTGGACAGCGAGAGGCTATGCTGCAATCGCCCTGGACACATGCGGAAGCATGCCGAGTAGTCCCGACAGTCATCAACCTCGACGGCATGAATTCGCGGGCCCGCCTGGCTGGGATGCTTCTTTTGATCAGATAGATTGGGCAGAAAACGACCAGTGGACTTACCATGCCATTGCCGATATCGTGCTTGCCCATTCACTCCTGCGTTCTTTTCCCGAGGTCGAT
>DATHJP010000528.1:0-7329 GCA_035489695.1 Terriglobales bacterium | reverse complement strand
GCTGCTGAATACGGGCGGCACACGAATGACGACCAGCAGTTCCGTAAATCCGTCGGTTATTGGGCAGTCAGTCACATTCACTACAACTATCGCGGCCGGTCTACGAAATGGCGGAACGCCGACGGGAACTATCACCTTCATGGCAGACTCGACTATCATCGGGTCGTCGCCGATCAGTGCTGGAGAGGGCAGCTTCACCACGTCGAGCCTGGCAGGCGGTTCTCACATCATCAGCGCAATCTATTCTGGGGACACGGTTTTCAATGCCAACACTGCGCCGCCATACACCCAGACGGTGATCGCCGGCACGCCAGCGGTGACTTTGTCTCCCACTAGTCTTACTTTCGGCGTCGTGGCCATCGGTTCCGTCGGTATTCAGCAGAATGTCACACTTACTAATACGGGCAATGCCACGCTCACGATTACCAGCATCACGGCCAGTGGAGATTTTGTGCAAACCAATACTTGCGGCGGCAGTGTTGCGTCAGGAGCCAGTTGCACAATCAGCGTGAACTTCAAACCGCGCGGTATCGGAACCCGCACCGGCGCCGTTAATATTACTGACGATGCGCCGGGGAGTCCGCAGAGCGTGTCACTGACTGGCACTGGTACGGCGGTTAAGCTGGCTCCGACCAGCGTATCTTTTGGGCAGCAAACGGTGGGCATTCCAAGTCCGCCTAAGACTGTTACCCTGACCAACACCAGCGGCACTCTCACGGTACACATTTCGAGCATGACGTTCACTGGCAACAATCCACCAGACTTCACTCAAACCAACACCTGCGGTGCCAGCGTCGCACCGAAGACAAGTTGCACGATTAGTGTGGTCTTCACTCCCGGCGCCATAGGAGCACGAAGCGCCACCTTGAACGTCAATGATGATGGTGGGGGCAGCCCTCAAACTGTAAAGTTAGCCGGCACTGGCATCTAGCACGATCGCATTTTCCTGATTTGTAAAACTGAGAGAGCCGCTTCTACATGGAAGCGGCTCTGTTTTCATGTGAGCAAGTCTGCCAAGGTTTTTGGTGAATGGTATGGTACGGGCCGAAGGGGCCGTTGAGCAGCCCCTTCGTAGAGCTACGCTACAAAACGCAATGCATTTAGATTACTTAGCCGCCGGTACGCGCGGATTGGGATTGTGCTTGGCGTTGCGTCGCGCCCGGTTTTCGCGATGAAATTGCTTGTCGGCGCGGTGTACAGCGCGAGTCGGATCTTCTTTCGCCGCCTTGGTGAAGCCAGGATGCTCGCTTTCAAATTTCTGTAGCCCCGGATGCTGGCTCAGATAGGTCGGGTCGTTCAACAACGACGGGTTTTTTACAAGGTCTTTCCGAACGTCCGGATTCTCCGAGAGATATTTGTCAAACTGATTTAAGGGTTTTACATTCTCCTGAGCTTCCGGAGTATTAGCAGTCGACTCTGGATTAGCAGCCGACTCAGAAACTTGAGCGACGACGGGAAGTGCGAAGACCGCAAGGGTCACGCTCAATAACAACACCTTGATTTGCTTCTTCATTCCTGCCCTCCTTTACCTTCCTTGTGATTGTTGTAATGCTGACCATGGGACACAAACCCTGTATCCGGGAAAATGTTGCGCCGCCTCTATCCTATTGTAACGGCTTAGGTTAGCGGCGGCTCCTGCAGCCCCCGAAGAGAACTTATTCATTAAAATTCATTGAAGTTCGCGGATCCTGTTAGTCGCCACCTTGCGACTTCAGATAGCTGATTACTTTTTCATAGTCCTCAGGTGTGGCGTTTGTCCTGCCATTCGCCGCGGCTCTGCGTGAGCCTTCTACCGCGGTTTCGGCCGGAGTTTGATTGTGTTTGTTCCTTATATGGACATTGGCACCGTGTTCCACTAAGTATTTGACGATTTCAAGATTGCCCACGTATGCCGCATCATGGAGTGGTGTAAATCCATTGATCGATTGGGCGTTGACCTTAGCACCCTTTTCGACCAGATACTTGACAATGTCGAAGTGTCCTTTGAAAGAAGCGGCCAGAAGGGGTGTCTTGTCACGGTTGTTGTCACTCTTGTCGATATCGGCGCCATGCTCTGCTAAATATTTAACGACCTCGAGGTGACCGTTGCGGGCGGCAGCGTTCATGGGCGTGAATCCCCCAGGGCCTTTGAAGTTAACGTTGGCCCCTTGCGCCACGGCAGACTTCACCGCCTCCAGATCGCCAAAGGCGGCCGCTCTCCACATGCGCTCGTTGCCCTGCGCATGAATTAAACCCGTCCACACAAAAAGCCAGAGAAACATCACGAGAAGACTGATCAGTCGTGAGAGCCGGTTCATTGGAAGCATCCTTTCGCTTTTCATTAGCCAGATTCCGTTGGGCAGTGGCCAGTGGTGGTCAGTTGCCAGTCAAAGGGAAGAATCAAATTTTAGCCTGAATTGTCCTTACCAGCTATTGGCCACTGGCCACCGACCACTGCTTCTCGAAAATCGTGCAAGTCCTCAGAAGTCATTGGGATCGATTAACTGAAGTGGAAACGCAGGCGGCACCGGCGGTGCTCTTAGTACAGAATGGCTGCGTCCGGCCTGCCTATAATCAAACGAAACAAAACCGATCTGTAAAGCTGGCGATCCCGGTTTAAGCGTGAAATCATCATCCGGATAGTGCGGATTTACGAACATGGGATCCGCGGTCAACGAGTGAGTGTCTTCTCCCAGCCGCTGCCAATCTCTAAGATCGTGCTGGATGGGCACGCGAGGATTGCTCTCATCGTTGGTAATGAACTCGGGTCTTGTCCCTTTTGGGCTCCAGTATAAGTTGTAGTCCATCAGGAATCGGCTGACGCAATCATTGAAGCACAACCATTTGCCATTGTTGTGTTGCATTTCGTTCTGGTTGAAATAAACGATGTTATGGGTAAAAGCGAACGTCGACCGGTTGGAACCGCCTCGTCGTACCAGCTCCTTCCTGAAGAAGGCGAAGATGTTGTTGGTGATCACGTCATTTTGCGGAGTATCGCCGTCAAAGCGTTCATTAAAGTTGATAAATATTCCAGCCTGGGAAACTCGGTAAATCAAGTTGTTCTTAGCCAGGATATTGGCAGCGCCCTGGTCGAAGTAAAGTCCGTGGCCTCCGTAACCGCCGGGGCCGGGATCGTGGATTACGTCGTGAATAACATTGTTGAGGATCTGGTTGCCCTTGGTGTTGGAGGTTGAGGCATAAATTCCACTGAAGTCGCTGGTAACGCCCTGCCCAAGGTTGTACACGTGATTGAAGGACACAACGTTATCGTGCGCATTGCCGATGCCATCAGTGATGTTTAGCTTGAAGCCGATGCGGATGGCGCCACCGTAGTAATCCGAAATCTCGTTATGAGTGACGGTGTTGTTGTGCGCGTTGCCGATCCACACGCCGGTGCCGATGCCGGATGGGATGAAGCGTCCGCCTCCGACGATGAGATTATTCTCGACAACATTGAGACCGGGGATTTGGTCTTCACTATCGCCACCGTTGCTGGTCCGCCGGCCTATTCGGATTGCTCCGTAGCCGATGTCGTACAAGGCGCTGTTCACGATCTGGTTGGAGAGACTGGCACCACTGAAGTCTATGCCCCACCCTTGAGTGTGATTCACGATGACGCCGTCAAACACGATGTGACTGGAGGCGACGAAGCTCAGAGCGCCTGGCACTTTGGGCCCACCTTGAAAGTCTCCCAGTCCTTCCGGTCCGGGCAGATAATTGTCGTGGGAAAACGTCAGGCCCTTGAAGCTGACATATTCCAGTCCCTCCGCCACCAGCAACTGGGGTAACTGCGGGACGATCACGGGCTGTTGGTTAGGGTTCTCCCCCGGTTTGGCCAGGTAGGTGAGCGTCCAAGTTCCTTCGCTGTTGGCGCAACTGGGCGGGTCGGTGCAACGATCCAGGTACCATTCTCCGGGTTTCTTTAACGCTTCTTTGACGTTTTCAATCAGGTAGCGATGCTCGGGGAAAAAGCCGGAGATATTCGATGCCAAAAAGGTTGGACCTGTCGTGTACGCGATGTGGTGGTCCGTGTCCACAGATCTCAGGCGCAAGCGGCTCATCGTCCATTTTTCGAAGTCGAGAATTTCTACATCACCCAGCGCCATGCCGTGATAGTTCGCCCCGATGTCGTCGCCTTTGTAGTAGAAGCGATCAAAGCAGACGAAGCCGCCCTCTCCCATCCTTCCTTGGCCTCCCTGACCACCTGTAGGCCGCTGTCCGCCCGGACCGCCACCTGGGAAAGGAAAGCGACCGCCCAGACCTCCGGGCCGGCGACCGCCAAAAGGTGGTCTCGCCCCGGGTCCGCGTCCTGGCCCTTGCCCCGGGCGGCCTCCCCCCTCCCCGCCAGGCTGCTGCGGCGGTTGGCTGCAAGCCTCGGAGCGCTCTGAAACAATTACGGGCCGCTGTACGTACAAATAGCTGTTGTCGGTGGTGCGTGGTCGATAACGGCGTTCGTCGTTGAAATACAATCCCTCGAAATTCTGGTATTCGTTTGAGTTCAGCTTGACCGTCCAGGTGTTGCCGGAAGGATTGCTCCAGCCGGTAATTCGCCTGCCGCCACTGACGACGGGCTTCTCGCCGGGATAGGCGTCGTAGACGACGGGTGCGTTCGCTTTGCCGGAATCGCCTCGATCAAACTTAAGCGGAGCAGACAGAAAGTAGGTTCCTCCGCGCACCATGACGATGATCGGAGTATTGCGCGAACCTTTCTTCAACTCATGGGCCGCTCTACGGGCACGGTCCAAAGTTGCAAAAGGCCCATCGCTCTTGGCCCTATTGGGAGCCTCCAGTGTTCCACTCCAGCTATCTTTCCCTTCCAGTGAGACATAGAAATCGGCTCTTCCCGCGCGGACGTCAGTTTGCGCCGCAGCGGCGAGATCCAGAGCTTGAAAGGTGGATAGAGCGAAGGCGAGAAGGATAACCGCAGCCAATAGAATGAAAATACTAATCCGCCGAACCGAATCGAGCATACTGGCGGAGAATATACCGATTCAGTATTTTCAAGCAAGGCGAAGGAAGCCGGTAGTGGGCTGTTTTGTTCAAAAAAGTCCACTATCCGGGCAACATTTTTCAGGAACTTTCCGACCTAAAAGGTTTGCATCAACTGCAGCGGAAATGCCGGTGGCGGCTGTGACGCCGTGAAACGGCCAGATGTTGTCCTTCCCGCCTGAGTGTAATCGAATGGCACAAATCCGAGCTGGAAGGCCGGCGAACCGGGCTGCAAGGTATAGTCATCGGCGGCTGGGTTGGTGAACATCGGATCCTGGTTCAGGGAATGCACGTCCTCCCCGATGTTCTGCCACTGGCTCAGGCTGTATGAGGTCTTGGTATAACCGGGAGGCGTGGTCGTCTGAAAGCTAGCTGTTTTTCCATCGGTAAAGAAATAAACATTGTTGTCCAGAAAGAACCGGGTGGAGCACGGCACTGGCAAGCCGGTGCCGCCCACGTCGAAACAAGACCACTTGCCACCCTGGATCGTCCCTTTGTCGATGTATACGATATTGTGAGTGAAGCTAAATGTCGAAGGCGCGTCCGCGCCGCGCTGGATTGCCTTGTAGCCCATCACGAAGATGTTATTGTCCACCACGTTGTTCTGGGGATAGATGTCTTTCACATTGTCGGAGATGTTGTTGAAGAACGCTGCGCCGGAGGTACGGTACACCAGGTTATTGCGCGCCACCACATTGGACGCACCCTGATCGAAGTAAATGCCGTGGGCCCCGTAGCCGTCCGCGTTTTGCCAGTTGTGGGTTACGTCATGAATGACGTTGTTTAAAGCCATGTTTCCTTTATTTGCCGAATCTGCGAAATATATGGCGCCCATATCGCTGGTTACACCCTGGCCGAGATTGTAGAGCAGGTTATAAGACACGATATTGTCGTGGGCGTTGCCAACTCCCTGGCTGATATTCAACATGAAGCCGATTCGGATGGCGCCGCTATAGAAATCATTGATCTCATTGTGGGTGACCGTATTGTTGTGCGAGTTGCCGACCCACACGCCCGTTCCTATACCCGACGGAATGACGCGTCCGCCGGACACAATCAAATTGTTCTGAATCAGGTTGTACTGCGGCACGTTGGTCTCGGTATCGATGGCAGAAGCCCGCTTACCAATACGGATTCCACCGCCGCCCAAGTCCGACAGGGTGGAGTTCACCACCTGATTGCTGGTCGATTTGCCTTTGGTGTCGCCGACAAACTCGATTCCCCAGCCCTGGGTGTGGGTTACATGGACGCTGTCAAAAATGATGTTGCTGGAGTTATTGAAGCTCAGACCGGCGGTTACGCCGAAACTTCCTTGCGTGTCGCCTAGACCTTTGGACAAAGGCAGCCAGTTGTCGTGGGCGAATGTGATCCCGTTGAAGGTAACGTTTTGCAGACCGTTCGCAATCAACAACTGCGATTGCTGCGGAATAATCACTTCGTCGACGGCCGGATTCTCGCCAGTCTGTGCCAGATAGGTCAGCGTCCAAGTCCCGCCGCTGCTGGTGCAGGCCGGAGGATTGGTGCAGCGATCCAGATACCATTGTCCAGGTTGGTTGAGCGCCTCCTGGACATTTTCAATCAGGTAGCGATGGCCGGTCAGAAAGCCGTAGTTGTTTGGATCAGGCGCCGTGGGTCCAGTCAGATATGCGATGTGATTGCTTGCATCCACAGACTGCAGACGCATCCGGCTCATTGTCCACTTTTCGAAATCCAGGATCTCGACGTCACCCAAGGCGATACTGTGGTAGCTGGAAGCGATGTCGCTTCCACTGAAATTGAACCGGTCAAAACACTCCCACTGGCCGTTCACCAGCACGCTGCAGTTGCTGGATTGTACGGGAGAATAGACTGGGCCTGCATTGAAGAGGAACGAGTTCAAGGTGGTACGTGGCCGGTACCGGCGTTGGCTGTTGTAGAAGAGTCCTTCGAAATTCTGATAGCTGCTGGAGCTCAAGGGGACGGTCCAGACATTGCCGGAGACGTTGGTCCATCCGGTGATCTGTCTGCCGCCACTGATTACGGCTGTTTCACACGGGTAGCTTTCGTAGACAATCGGGTTTCCGGCTGCTCCAGAGTCGGCAGCAGAAAAGACAACCGGCGCACCCAGGAAATAGTTTCCACCGCGGAGCATGACGCTGTGCTTGCCGCCGGGCATGCCCTGTATCGCCTGACGTGCGCGATTCAAAGTGGCAAAAGGACCGTCGCTGCCGTCGCCATTGGGGGTGTCAAGAGTTCCGGACCAGCTGTCTTTTCCATTTGTAGCCACATAAAAATCCGCTGCAGTTGAGCCGCCGCAGTTTCCCCCGGATACTGAGCCCCCACCCGAGCCAGAGCCGCCGCCTGAGCCAGAGCCGCCGCCTG
>DATHJP010000527.1:0-2531 GCA_035489695.1 Terriglobales bacterium | reverse complement strand
CAAAAGCAGCCGACTTCGCACTTTTGGTGATAAAATCCATACCGCACCTTTCCACGCTGCTCCTCTTCAAATACTCGCCCTATGCGCCGTAGCCAATATCGGTGCTTCTTCGATCTCCGCTTCAGGAACTCGTCGATGGTTGCAGGGAGCGTTGTCCTCCACCGCTCGGTAAACTCATTCGAATGATCCCTAAGCCAAATACTTGGCGCGGTCTTGGCAAATCTATATAACTCCGTGTTGACCTCCAAATTGTAGAACACTGCCCGATCCGCAATGCCTTCTCTTAAGCGGCTCAAGATTTGAACAATGATGGCTTGAACTATTTCTACGTTACAATCTCTCAAAAGTCCCTCATGAAGAAATGTGAGTTGACGCACGTTGATTCGAGTCAGGGCAAAATATCCCACCCTGATTGGGATTGTGGCATCCTCCAGTCTGCCGACCAAAATCGCCCTCGGCTGCCCGTCCTGCGTGGCGACAACAACATATGGTTCTGAAGTGTCGGCTCTGGAGGCAACGAATAGAGAATAGAAATCGATGTCGACGTCAGGATGTCGATTTGCTCTTTGCCAAAATTCCCGCAGCCTCTCTATTTCCTTAGCGGCTGTTAGACAATGAATTACAACATCTTCGACTTCAGTCGTAATCATAGAGTTGGGTGGACCTGTGATAATACGTGTTGTTGATGGGGCATCAGTTGCTCATCGTGATAATTCGCGATCCCCCGGAAAACCCCTTCGCTTCCTTCCGATCAACCAACCAATCCACCACATTGGAGCGAGTGTCCCGCGCGAACAACTGCTCGCGAGTAAAGCGCCACAAAAACCCCAGACGACTTCTTGCACACCAGTGACCTACCCGCTGATGTCAGAAGGACCCTCTCTTACCAATTGCCACCGTGTTGAGTAACCGCCGCATCTGGTTCTTCCGAAGGAAACGGACGAACGCCGCTGACACCGGCCGCGGTTCACTCTTTATGCTGGCCACTGTGAAGCCAACCAATTGACAGAGGCTGCCAACAAGAACCGGGTCCCGGCCAAGTCGGCGCAAACATTGCGCGACGTAGAACAATGGGTGATAACCCAGAAGATAGAATTTCCGCCCCCATTTCATCCCTCCTCGAATGACATTCTCCTTGGCAAATCCGTCCGGTCGCAGGTGCAATGCCGGAAGCTCCCGGAACGCCCGGATTCTCCATCCGTGCATCATTGACATTACGTCGGCAATTGTGTCCTGGCCACCCCCGTCAATGGCCACGTAACCGCCTATCTGTTCGAAGCATTGGCGTCGAAAAAACTGCACACCTCCGGCCACGTGAGAATCCTCGCTCCCGTGCCGGACGTTCTCAATTCGATCCCCGTATTGGTCCACAACCGCACCGCCACCCAGCCCTAGCCGTGGATCGTCCTCGAAAAACTTTATCAGCCGCTCAAAATAATCCGGCTCAATTCGGATGTCCGCGTCCAGGAAGCCAACGAAATCGAACTTCAGTTCCTTGATCAACTGACAACCGTGCCCTGCGGCGAACACCTGTGAGGTAAAGCTTCGTGGGCGCCCACCCGGCATCCTAACAATTTGGAGAAACCCGAGGTCCCTGCCGCGGGCAGCAGCGTGCGCATAGGTATCGTCCGTAGAACCATCGTCCACGATCACCCAGCGTAAAGGCCGCACCGTCTGCGCAGCGATACCATCGATCAAGCCTTCAATGTAGGCATCTTCGTTCCGGCAAGCGCTGACCAACACGTACGGTTTCATCTGTTTTTTCGGACGGCTCTCCGCATCACGGGCGAATTTAGTCGTGGATGCCGACACCCTCACGTGGGGGCCGCTTCACTTTCAACCATTTCCTAATCGAAGCATTCCCTCAAGGCTCGAAAAGGCAGGCTGCTCCCGACCACCGTTTTCAATTATCTGTCGAGAGGCAATAGACATTTCCAACGCTTTAGTTCTGACAACTCGTTCCGGCTGCGTAGGAGGGCGATCCTCGCGTTGGCGCCGCTGGCATCCAGGATTGGCGACACCAGACAGTATATCCCCTCGCGTCCACCGGCTGGAACCCGCGCGCAAACTAATGATGCATATCACCCGATGCGCCTCCGACGGCGTCAGTCGATGTTCGACGGTTGCACTCGGCAGAAACCTTTTTCATGACGGACTCTGGCTGGAACGGGACCGGAATGGTCGGAACCGAAGGATCCGCGCAGCCAAGCGGCGGAATGATTCAAGTAATTTGATCAAGCTGCCCGCCAGACCGCGTGTGAATATATCAAAGTCAACTCCGAAAGCTTCACAATGGAACTTCCCAAGCCGCAGCGCATCCAGAACCTTCCTTTCGTCGACAGAGCCTTCGACATTCATAAGGACTGC
This sequence comes from Terriglobales bacterium, assembly GCA_035489695.1. Lineage (GTDB taxonomy): Bacteria > Acidobacteriota > Terriglobia > Terriglobales > Acidobacteriaceae > 40CM-3-55-5. The sequence goes on along the minus strand of DATHJP010000527.1, from coordinate 164 downwards.
CAGCGGAAAAAACTGCTTGGCGGTGTGAAAATCGATACCAACCAGAGGCGACGCACCGGTTTCCAGTACCAGTTGCCCAGCCTCTCGACCTGGCGACCATCCGTCGGTTTTTCGGTTCCAGACCTCGATCCCAGCTAAGTATCCGAGCCATTCTTTTCGAAACG